>JAEEKN010000001.1 GCA_016282435.1 Lachnospiraceae bacterium
CTGCAGCATTGATTCTGACAATCCAAAGCTTACGGAAATCTCTCTTCTTCTGACGACGTCCTGCAAATGAAGCTGAAAGAGCTCTCATAACAGCCTGTTTAGCTGTTCTGTACTGCTTTGATCTGGCTCCTCTGTAGCCCTTTGCTTCCTTTAATACTTTATTATGCTTTCTCTTGGCATTTAAGCCACCCTTAATTCTTGCCATTTTATATTCCTCCTAACTAATCTCTCTTCAACAAACATTATGCGTAAGGAAGCATCTTCCTTGCTGCTGACATATTTGCTGAATCAAGCAGTGCTCCCTTCCTTAATCTTCTCTTCATCTTCTGTGACTTCTTGGTAAGAATGTGCTGCTTTCCTGCCTTCATTCTTTTGATTTTTCCTGTGCCGGTAGCCTTAAAACGCTTAGCGGCTGCTCTGTTTGTCTTTAACTTCGGCATTTTTCTTTCCTCCTTAAAAAAATTCTAAATTACTATTTCTTCTCGCTCAGGAACATTATCATATTTCTTCCTTCAAGCTTTGCTGCTTTCTCGATGACTGCAACGTCTTCAAGTTTTGCTGCAAAACTGTCCAGGATCTCACGGCCCAAATTCATATGAGCCATCTCACGTCCTCTGAACTTAAGTGTAACCTTTACTTTATCGCCATGCTGCAGAAATTTGCGAGCCTGATTTGCTTTTGTGTTCAAATCATTTTCATCAATATTCGGGGATAGGCGAAGCTCTTTGATTTCAGTAATCTTCTGGTTTTTCTTTGCTTCCTTTGCCTTGCGCAGGGCTTCATAACGGAACTTTCCGTAATCAGCTATCTTACATACGGGCGGCTTTGCGGTGGGAGCGATCTTTATCAGATCCATATCTGCTTCCTGTGCTTTTGCCAATGCCTCTCTCGCTGACATGATGCCAAGCTGTTCTCCATCCGCTCCTATAAGTCTAACTTCCTTATCGCGGATCTGTTCATTAATGAAATATTCGCTAATAGTCTGCACCTCCAATGCAATAAAATGTGATAAAATAAAAAAGTGGGTAGCATAGCTATCCACTCATAAAGATACCGCCCGGGGTATTGTTTATATGTTTGACCCTTTCACTGTCCTAAAGACGCTGGGGGTGAGAGTGGATACTCTGCTTTGGGCTGTGTTCACCACAGCATCATGTATCATAACACTATTCTGCGGACATGTCAAGTAATTTTTTATTTTTTATCACAAATACTTTATCACACACCCTCGATACCAGCCTCATATCATGGGATATCAGTATATATGTCAGCCCGAACTTAGCTTTCAGCTTCATCAACAGTTCCAGGATCTGTTCCTGAATCGTAACATCGAGCGCAGATACCGGTTCGTCCAGTATTATCATGCTTTTGCGCTGTATCAGCGTAAGAGCTATCGCTATCCTCTGACGCTGGCCTCCCGAAAGTTCCGATATTTTGCGGTTCAGTATCTCTTCATCGAGTTCGGTAGCCCCGAGCATCTCCTTTATTTCTTTCAGCATACCCTCACGATACTTTTTTATGGCCGAGCGTCCGAACCCGTTTTTCAGTCTCAAAGGCTCTTCGAGGATCCTGCGTACCCTGAACGCGGGATTCAGCGATGAATAAGGGTCCTGGAACACCATACCGGGTCTGTCGCAGTTTATCTCGAGTTTTCCGTCTACGTACTTCTGCAGTCCCGCTATGGCTTTTACCAGAGTGCTTTTTCCGGATCCGCTCTCTCCGACGAATCCTACCGTAGTACCCTCGGGGATTTCAAACGATACATCATCTATTACCTTTTTAAATCCTTTCAGTTTCCTGGAAGCAGATTTGTACGAAACGCATAAATTCTCTGCTTTTACCAGCACTTTTGCTTTCTTACCGTTATTCTTAAGCTTATCCGTATCCGTTTCAGATTCTTCGGTATACCTCTTGGTAGCAAAAGCAGCGGCCAGAAGTTTCCTGCCGTATTCCGTTTCGGGAACCGGGAAACCGTTTTCTTCGAGAGTCATGGTCTCCACTATATCCCCGTCCTGCATGATGAGAACTCTGTCCGATACTTTCTCTATCACTCGCAGGTCATGGGATATCAGAAGGATGGCTGTTCCGTATTTCTTATTAATATGTTTAAAAATATCCAGTATTACATCTGCCACATCGGCATCAAGCGCAGTGGTCGGTTCATCCGCCAGTATCACATCAGCCTTTGCTACCAGCGCCATAGCTATACATACCCTCTGCCTCATTCCGCCTGAAAGTTCATGCGGGTACATATCATACAGCTTCTCCACATCATGCAGTCCGGTATCTTCCAGAGCTTCCAGAACTATCCTTTTCTGTTCTGCGTCCGGTATATCCGAAGCATGGATATCCAGTATCTCATCTATCTGGGTTCCTATTTTCTGAACAGGATTGAGGCTCGTCATGGGTTCCTGGAACACGTATGCCAGTCTTCCGCCCCGCAGCTTCCTGTATTCTTCTTCCTTTAGGTTTACGAGATTGGTCGTTCCGTCCAGAATTATGCTTCCTCCGGTGATCACGGCTTTTTCGGCTAAAATTCCCATTATACTCATAGCCGTCAGGCTCTTGCCCGATCCGGATTCTCCTACCACTCCCAGGACTTCGCCTTTATGAAGGTCAAAAGATATTCCGTGCAGTGTATCGTCTATTCCGTCGTCCTCAATAAATCCCACATTAAGGTTCCTGACGCTTATGACTGCTGTATTCTGTTCTTTTTCTGTATTATTTCCATCGTTTGTATCAACTGCTTCCTTAAGATCCGCATCACCGGAGCCGGCTCTCATTTTACCGATCTTCTTTTTAACACTTCTCAGTGACACACCCGAAACACCGAAATTATCGCTCACTATCGTCAGACCCAGGATAAATATTATCATCAGAAGACACGGGAATATCTCATACCACGGTGCCGAAAGCAGGAAAGTCTTTGCTTCCGAGAGCATTCTTCCGAGGCTCGGATCCGGAGGCTGGACACCGAGTCCCAGATAGCTGAGTCCCGCCTCTGCCAGAACCGCATTGTTTATTCCGACCAAAATCGCCGAAAACAGTATAGGAAGAGTATTGGGAAAAATATGTTTGAAGATCACCCTTATATGGCTTGCGCCCATGAGCCTGGCATTTAAGACATAGTCCTTGTTTCGTTCCTTTATGTATTCCGAGCGCATTATCCTTGCAAAACTCGGTATAAATACAAGCCCCAGGGCTATGCATATATTCCAAGTTCCTTTATCCAGCAGACTCACCACCACAAGTGCCAGAAGTATACTCGGGAAAGAAGCCAGCGTATCGTTTACCCTCATCAGGATTTCATCCACTATGCCGCCAAAATATCCGGTAAGCGCGCCTACGACGGTTCCGAAAAAAGCGCCGAAAGCAACGGTAAACAGTGAAATACCGAATGTCGTCCCCGCTCCTTTCATAACACGTGTATATATGTCTCTTCCAAAATCATCCGTTCCGAAAATGTGTGACGCGGAAGGCGCCTTTAACATCTCTGAATAATTTACTTCGTTCGGGTCGTAATTTGTAAAAACACAGGAGAGCAGCACCGGACCCACTGCCAGAAGTACCAAAATAAAGCCGAATATCAGCCTGTAGTTACGCTTGTTGTATTTCAGCTCTTTCATTCCGGCACCTCCTCTCCTTTGATCCGTACAATTCCGTATTTATTCTACGGTTCGCGGATCCAATATCTTATAAACTATATCCACTATAAAATTCACTACTATCACGAGCATAGCTATATACATGACTATAGCCTGCACCACATTATAATCCCTGTTCGCTATGGAATTTACCAGTAAAAGTCCGAGTCCGGGAAGGTTGAATACCTTCTCTATCATGATGCTTCCTGCCATAACCTCGGCGACGATAAGTCCTATGAATGTCACAACGGGTAACATCGAATTCTTGAGCACGTGTCTCCACATTATGGCATTTTGGGAACATCCCTTTGCTTTCGCGGTTCTAACATAATCAGCTTTCAGCTCTTTTCTCACCGATGCCTTCATGAACCGGACGGTCATCGCTATTTTCGGAAGTGCTACCGCAAGTGCCGGGAAAAACATACATTTGATGAACTCTCCGAAACCATCCGAAGGTTTTACATATTTCCCCGGTACAAAAGCGCTCAGAACTATGCCGAACAGTAATGTGATAAGGATTCCCTGGACAAATGAGGGAACCGCCATAAAAAACTGTGCCACGGCATCGGAGATCATATCCACCTTTCCTCCGGGCCTCTTCGTACAGATAAGTCCCAGCGGTATGGAGATAAGCACTATCAGAAAAATAGAAAATACACCCAGCCATACAGTTACCGGAAGTCTCTGCGATATGAGTTCGGACACTTTCATGGGCCCGTATTTTATCGAGACTCCCAGATCTCCGGTAAATACGCCTCCAAACCAATTAAAAAAGCGCACAAATACGCCTTTGTCATAGCCGTATTGCGCGCGCAGTTCTTCTACCTGTTCGGGAGTTGCCTTTACTCCGAGTTTGGACATAGCGGCATCTCCGGGTATTACCTGAAACAAAAGGAAAGAGAGCAGCGCAACACAAAAAAGCGTAACAACAAACGATATAAGCTTTTTTATGTAATAATTCATGCGTTGCCCTCCTCCCAGAAAAATTACTTCTTAAAATATACCGTACTCATATCCTGTACATATATAGGATAGAATGTGTATCCACCGAGCTGAGGATTTACAGCTACCATCTGAGAAGGACTCTGTATATATGCTGCAGCTGCATCATCTGTAAGAATTTTCTCACACTGTTTATAAAGCGCAGCTTTTTCACTCTCATCTACTGCTGCCTTTGCCTTTTCAAAAACCTCATCAAACTGAGTGTTTGAATAATTCATGAAGTTCTTTGATGAATCCGAAGGATAGAATCTCAAAACATCCGAAGGAGCCATCTGAGAATCAAGTCCGATGATGGTTGCATCATGCTTTCTTCCCATATATACATCCTCAAGCCATACTCCCCAGTCAACCAGCTGGATTTCAGCATTGATTCCTACCTTGGCCAGCTGTGAAACTATAACCTGACCGGTCTTTACATGGAAATCATATACCGAAGGAATCTTTATGGTAAATGTGAATCCGTCGGGATATCCTGCTTCCGCTAAAAGTTCTTTTGCCTTGTCGATGTTTGTATTATATGTATCTACCAACGATCCGTCATAATACTTTGCAAAGCTGGGGAACATATTGGTTCCGATTACGTCTCCCCTGCCGCCGGCGGTTACGTTCACTATTTCATTTCTGTCAAGTGCGTAACATACTGCCTGACGAACTCTTACATCATCAAAAGGCTTTACCGCATTGTTAAGGAACAGAGCCTGAACAAGGTTCATGCTTCCGTCCAATACATCCATCCTGCCCTGAAGCTGAACAGCCTGCTCATTTGTGAGGTAAGGGAAGATGTCAATACTTCCTGCGAGAAGTTCCATAAATGCACTGTCTCCTCCGGAAGTGATCCTGAATGTTACTTTGTCCAAATATGCCTGATTACCGTAGTAATCGTTGTTCTTTTCCATTACGAAGCTTACCAGTGGCTCAAATGATACAAACTTGAAAGGGCCTGTTCCGATAGGGAATTTTGCCTGGTCGTCATAATCGCACGGAATGATGCTGCTTGTAAAGAAGCCTATAAGTTCGGTGTTAGGCTCCGATAATACTACCTGCACGCCATCATCAGTCTTGTTAATTTCGGAGATAATAGAAAAAGCCGATACAGTTAAAACTTCTGGATCAGAAGTCTCTAACTTACCGGCAGCGCGTTTAAGTGAATATATTACGTCATCAGCTGTGACAACCTTTCCGTTATGGAACTTGACGTTATCTCTGAGCTTAAAATTATACTTCAGACCTCCGTCAGTAATCTCATACGAGGCTGCAACAGCCGGAACAAAATTTCCGTCCTTGTCGACCTTGATCAGGCCTTCAAAAATGTTATACAGAACTTCCTTCGTTCCTGCCGCAACTGCTTTGTGTGGGTCAAGACTATCCAAATCCTGGCTGATACCTACTACTATTTCTCCACCGTAACTGACTGAATCAGAGACAGCTGTCTGATCCGATACCTGCTGATCCTCTGTTCCGGTCTGAGTTTCGGTTCCGGTAACATCTTCTGTTCCGGTAACATTTTCAGTACCTGTCGGAGTCTCAGTGACCTTCGGGTCATCCTTCTTTGTGTCGCCTGAGCATGCGCACAGTGCAACCGTGAAGGTAAGCAGCATCATGAAAAGTAATACTTTTTTCATGATGTTCTCCTTTTCTTTTGTTTTTTATCTGTTACAGTCGTGTAGTATAAATGATTTATATTTTTTTGTCAATGTAAATTTTGACAAAATTTCGTATTGTTTCAAAAAGAATATTCGGAACATTTGCCTAACAAGGGCAAAGCCGTTATTCGAAATTCTTCACTTCGTCAGACTGTCCCATGATATAGAATCCGCCGTATCCGTTTTCCTGAAGCTTGCTCAGGAATTTGCCGGTCTTTTTGGGAGTTTCAAATAACGAAACATCATACCGTCCCCTAAGCTCCTGTGCCTTAACATATGCATCCGAAAACTTGTCGGCATCATAGATCAAGGCTATTTTCTGACGTTTCTCAGGGATCTTGAAGCCGCTCTCCTTAAGGATAGCATATATTCTCTCGAATCCTATGGAGAATCCTACTGCCGGAACCGACTGCCCTATAAACTTTCCGATCAGGTTGTCATATCTTCCGCCACCGCTGATAGCACCCTTGAAATCAGTGCTTTCAACCTCAAATACAGTACCTGTATAGTACCCCTGGCCACGAACCAGCGATATATCAAAGACTACATCGAAAGCATTCCCTGAAACCGACTTAACGGTATCCACTATATACTTCAGGTTCTCAGCCGCTGATGCATCATCGCACAGTTCGGGCATCATATCAAGTGTAAACGGCCTCTTTTCCAGAACCTTATTGAAGTTGTCTATAGAAGCTGCCGCAAAACCCTTCTCAGTAAGCTCCGCAGTGACGCCTTCCGCGCCTATTTTATCCAGCTTATCGAATGATATACATACACTGTCAAGCTGGCCCTCTTCAAATCCGCACTTAAGCAGCATGGATTTGAGTAACCTTCTGTCATTGATCTTTATCTTAAAGTTCTTTAAGGACAGTGCCTGAAGTGCTTCTGCGGTAACGCATATAAGCTCCACTTCACAGTTTGCCGAAGAAGATCCCAGAATATCTATATCACACTGTACAAACTCCCTGTCTCTGCCCTTCTGGGGACGTTCAGCCCTGTAAACTTTATCTATCTGTATGCACTTCATGGGTGAAGGAAGGATTTCCTTATGCCCTGCATAGTATCTCGAAAGTGGAAGTGTCAGATCGTATCTGAGTCCGAGATCCGAAAGTTCTTTTTCATCACCCGAAGCGAGAGCCTTTTCGAGTTTTTCGCCTCTCTTTAATATCTTAAACACAAGATTCAGGTTGTCTCCGCCCTCACTCTTGTCTATATTCTCCGCATCCTCCACGATAGGAGTCATGATACGGCGAAATCCGTTTTTCTCATATACCTTCAGTATGGTCGACTGGATATAATCCCTCAGTTCCACCTCTCCGGGCAGATAATCGTTCATACCTTTTACTGCATTGACTTTCATAATTAAATCTTTACTCCATCCTTACTCTATTTTGTAAACCCTGATACTATATAGAGCTATCTGATATTCCCCTTCTTCATCCTTGCTTTTTCTTCATACATGAGTACGTCGGCCTTATTCACAACCATCATAATATCCTCATCTACTTCGGGATCAAAGACAGCCATTCCGGTAGCAATGGAAACTCTGGCTGCAGGCGAATATTTCTCAGGAGAAGCCTCCCTGGCAGCCATCTCGTCTTTCATCTCCTTCAAAAGTGTATCCCTGATCTTGTAATCATCATTAAAAACAATACTCAGGAACTCATCACCGCCGATACGGAATACAGGGCTGTGCTTGAAGGTATCACATATCATCTTACACGAGTTCTTGATATATGCATCACCTGCTTCATGACCATACTTATCATTGACAACCTTAAGATTGTTGACATCACAATAAACGATGGCGTATTCTTTTCTCTCGCCTCTCTCCACTGCTTCCTGGAAAGATTTTACGTACTTGTCATAAGCGGTCCTGTTCTTTACATGGGTCAACGAATCCTGCTCCATAAGATCAGCCAGTTTTTTGTTCAGGGTATTCAGCTGTGAATTCCTGATATACGGGAAGAACGCCCTGGCTAATCTTGACTGATAGTTTTCAAAGTCACTCTCTCTAATGCCGTAAGCATCGGTTCCCCTAACAAAATATCCGCACATTAACCCTTCATAATGCAGATTTGCGATCAGATATATCGAATTCGGTCCTTTAAGGTCATTATCGGGAACTATATCTTTTCTGTTTACTTTTTCAGATAACACAGCCACATTATTCTTTTTACCGCACACTACATAGTATTCTTCATCTATGGCAAGTTTCGGAAGAAGAGATTCTTCCTTTTCACCGATTGTTTCCATTATAGGACTGAACATAACATAAAAAGTCGACCCTTCAAGTCCCGGAGTATTGTACACAAGATTTCTCAGACTCTTTTTCGCATTATCAAATGTCTGGGCCTGGAATATCGCTCTCTCGATAAAGAAAAGCCTGCCTTCTTTATTTGCCTGTATACGATTGGCAAAAGAAAGTCTTCTGACATATTTTCTTCTTTCTACTATGGCAGTACGGTTGTAGTTGCATCCACAGCTCTCTCCAACCGCAAACTTACAGGGCACCATGGTCTCTTCCTTAACTTTTTTACCGCTGAAGATTCCCTCAAGTATTTCAACCGCCTTTTTCCCAATCTGCGGATATTCCTGATCAACTGTGGATATGGCCGGATAATAGGTTTTGGCCGAATCCAGATGATCAAAGCCTGTGATCTTGACTGTGGTCGGATCTATATGATATGTATTTTCCATCATCTGACTGATGGATATCGACAACGGATCATTTGCGCAAATGAATGCATCCGGGAAGTCCTCGGGTGATTTATAATTCATCTGTATGAAGTCCATAGCACGTCCTGCTTCCCACTCGGAGTAGAACACATCTTTCTCAGAGAAATCCACTCCATGCTCCTTGGAGGAATCAATAAGAGCCTTGAGCCTGACGTTTGAATCTTCATTTTCGCGGGAACCGGCTATATAAAGGAAGCTTTTGCATCCATGCTTCTCTATCATGTGATCAACGAGATGTTTCATCCCGACATAGTTATCGGCACCGATGTAATAATGTCCGGGATGCCTCATACCTATACTTACAACAGGCAGCCCCGACTCATCGGCTTTCTTCTGAATCTTCTCAATAACATCATGGAAATTCAGTCCGGGTCCAAATATTATTATACCATCAAAAGTACTAAGGTCCGGCAGTTCATATACCAGCGCCTCAGCTTTTCTGTTAATATCTGTATATCCATAGGAGGCGAAACTTAAGAAAATGAAAAAGTCCATAGACTCTGGTTTTGCACTTTTCTCAACGCCCATCATAAAATTTGAAAGGTTCTCAGAATTCCATCCGTTAGCAAAAACCGCAATTCTTTTCTTCACAGGCCGTTCCATCCTTTCACTAAAATCCATACATGTTATATTGTACAATATTATTCTGTCAAGTGCAAGAAAAATCTTCTATTTTCTCTCATTTTTTTAGTTTTAGAAAAAAAACATGCACTTCTGGTTATTGCTTATGATTTTGCTTTCTTCGACACTTGACAAAATCATGAAAAAGCATTATTATATAATTTTGTAAGTCTGCCCTTTGGAGGACCCGCATACAGATTCCGAAGCGCAGTCTCGGTCTGAAGACCTGCCGGCGTCCTTTCCGGTTTGGTTCGCAGACAAAAAAAGGGATACCTTTCGGTATCCTTTTTTTATTCATCTCATTTAAGCTCATTAACACATTTCTTTTACCCGGTTATTTTTTAATGCCTCCGACCTCAGCACCACTATATCGCCTTTCTTAAGAACAATATTCTCAGTAGGAAGCAGGCTCATTTCATCCCGAAGAACAAGCAGTATACTTACATCACTGCCCGAGGTTATCTCTCCTATACTTTTTCCCACAAACTCATGATCTTTTGTGATCACGATCTCACCTATCTGTTCAATATCCTGAAATTTCTTGTCAGAGGCCGAGCGAAGCCGGAACTGCTCAACAAATCCGGCACTTATGATACCTGTAGGGATAGCCACCAGACCCACACCCAGAAAAGCTATAAGTATCGCCATTATCCGTCCCAGAACCGTTATAGGATATATATCGCCGTAACCTACCGTAAGCAGCGCCGATACGCTCCACCACATTCCCGAGAATGCGTTCGGAAATGCTTCCGGCTGCGCATTATGTTCCACAGAATACATGCCCAGGGATGCCGCCAGCATTATGATCACTATGATCACCAGGGATGATCCTATCTGCTTCCACTTTTCCTTCAAAACCAGTGTGATCATATTGAAGGAATCATATTGTGTATTGATTCTGAACAAATGGAATATTCTGAATATTCTGAGTATTCTGAAAGCTATAAATCCTGACAGGAACATGAAAGGCAGTATGGTCAGAAGATCAACTACTCCATCGAACGACCTTAAAAAATGGATTCTGGCCATAAAATGCGATTCTTTCGGATACAGAAAATCCGCCGTAACAATCCTTAGAATATACTCCAGGCAGAATATGATGACAGTAACTGTCTCTATAACCTTAAAAACCCCGTTTAAGTCCGAAAGTTCCTCAAAGGTCTCCAGAAACGTCACCAGGATATTCAGCAGAATGACTATGGTTATGCCTATATCAAACATTCTGCTGGGCACATCATCTTTGTTACCTATCTGAATTATATTGAAGATTCTTCTTCTCATATTTTTCCCTTGCAAAAACAGCTCAAAGCCCCACCTGAATATACAAACAGGTGGGGACTCCGTTTTATTTTAGTTTAGAAAGAAAGGTGAAGTACCGAACATGCAGGAATCTTGAACATTATTCCGTCGTCATCAACGGTTGTTTCAAAATTCTCGGTCCTAACGGTATCGGGTGCCTCAAAAGTATTGTGTGCATCCATCTTGTTGGTCAGTATCTCTCCCTTTACGTCTTCAACCTTCTTATCCACGAGCAATATCTTCATGTCATAGGCATCAGTACATGAGAGATTACAGATGGTGGCATGGATTCTTCCGTCCTTATCAACGGATACCGACTCTGTAAGATTCGGAACCTTGTCTTTTTCCGTTCCTATCTCATCGCACTCTATAAAGCTGTCAACCAGCTCTCCGTCCTGATGATATTTGTACATGTTGAATACATAGTATGTAGGAGTCTTTATCATCTTTTCACCCTCTGTGAGGATTACCGACTGAAGAACATTGACAAGCTGAGCGATATTCGCCATCTTTACCCTGTCGCAGTGCTTGTTGAAGATGTTCAGGTTGATACCTGCTACCAATGCATCTCTCATGGTATTCTGCTGATACAGGAATCCGGGATTGGTTCCGGGCTCAACATCGTACCATGTGCCCCACTCATCCACGATAAGTCCTACCTTGTGTTCCTTATCATACTTATCCATTATAGATGTATGATGCTTTATAAGTTCCTCCATATAAAGAGTCTTCTTTAAGGTATTGTACCAGTCTTCTTCGGTAAATTTGGTAGCACTTCCCTTATTCTGCCAATCATTGGGAACAGTATAATAGTGAAGTGACAATCCTTCCATAAATCCGTGGAAATGCTCTGCATTCTTGAAGCAGGTCTTCATAACCACATCAGTCCAGTCAAAATCACCGGCATTTGCTCCGCAGCAGATTTTAAAGATTTTGTTATCAGGGTTATAGTTCCTGATATATGTCTGATAACGTCTGTAAAGATTTCCGTAGTAATCAGGGTTCATATTACCGCCGCAGCCCCAGTTTTCGTTGCCTACGCCGAAATAATCTACCTTGTATGCTTCCTCATGGCCGTTTTTCTTTCTCATATCCGCCATAGGAGATACGCCTTCGAAGGTCATGTATTCAACCCACTCGCTCATTTCCTGAACAGTACCACTTCCCACATTACCGTTGATGTAGGATTTACATCCGAGCTGACGTACCAGTTCCATGAATTCATCAGTTCCGAAGCTGTTATCCTCCAGAACTCCGCCCCAATGGGTATTTATCATCTTCTTTCTTCCCTCTTTAGGGCCGATACCGTCCTTCCAGTGATACTCATCAGCAAAGCATCCGCCCGGCCATCTGAGTACGGGGATCCGCATCTCCTTCAGTGCATCGACTACATCTTTTCTCATACCGTTGACATTCGGGATGTCGGAATTCTCACCTACGAAGATACCCTCGTAAATACACCTTCCCAAGTGCTCGGAAAAATGGCCCTGCAGTTCCGGATTGATGTGTCCTTTCTTGTTCTGTGGATTGATAAAAAGATTATACATATCTTCCTCCTAATATAATAATATATTTCTTTAATTAATTTCTGTTATACTTGTTCTTTTTCTTATGCTTTTCATTCCGCGAAGGCTCTTCATCATCTATCGACTCATCTTCACGTTTTCTGTTCATAAAATATATGAAATTATCTATAGCATTCAATATATCTGCAAATTCCGAACGCGGAGCCGCCTCAATATATTTCATCAGAATAGCGTTTTCTTCCTCACCTTTGTACCTGCCGTAGAAGATATCAAACAGGTTATGGCCGCGCATATAGATTTTTACAGTCTCCATATTGCGCTTCAGGTCTTCCTTCGACCTTATCACGAGACCCGTCACTTCTTTCATACGTCTGGCGCATGGAAGCCTGAACAGGTAGGACTTGAATTTCGAAAGAAGAATGTTATAGAATTCCTCTTCGGACTTTAATACTCCTATCTTCACCATAACCTTCGGATCCAGGAAATAGTTTTCAAACGAATAATACTTCAGTATCAACACATTCTTCCTGGTAATCCTCGGTATATTGGCCGGATCCTCCTTCGCCCTGTCACTATAGTACGAACAAAGCTGTTTTGCCAGAGTCTCCGGTTTCTTTCCGTCGCTGTCCCTGATCATCAGGAACTGATCCTTCAGATACAGCTGATTAATATATTTCAGATTCGCATAGGTCTTGATATTCGTACAGCTGTTTGTCGTGATGATAGATATTCTCTGAAGCGTACCGTCATCGTTATATACTTCGGAATAATACTTCTTAAGCAACAACGGAAGCCTGTTGCTGTCCTGCTTGCCCTCGACGATGAACACAAAGTTCACGTTCATCACATCCCCGGCCGAATATCCCAGGTCATCCAATATCTTATTTATATCCGAATTAGCCGAAATAGTAGTATTGTAGTCCTTGTCCAGAACTACCTGGTTGATCTGTGTGGACTTAAAGTTGAAGATCATATTCGGTGAATGTGTGGAGAATATCACCTGATTTTTCTTCGAAAGCCTGTACAGGATCTCACTGGCAGTTTTCTGAAGCTGGGGATGAAGGTAAATCTCGGGATCCTCGATCATGATAATACTCGAAATATTACTGTTCTCATCCACATATGCCTCGAGAAGTGACAGGATATAGATACTCTTTGCGCCGGCACTCAGGGTCTCCACAGAATCAGCGCCGTAGTGATCGCGGTTTGCTACGAGCGTATCCATGATAAACAGTTCTTTTGTATTCAGTTTTACCAGGAATTGTATGTCCTGCTGCCTTCCGCTGTTTCTGATATAATACTGATTCAGTCTTTCCACAAAATCATCCAGATTCAGCTGCATCAGCTTAAATTCCAAGAGTTTCGTAGTTTCCAGAATACTCAGCTCATCAGGCGATTTTCCGAGTATTCCTTTTATACAGTTAAAACATCTGTTACATGGTTTGGATTCGTCAAACATACATACGGTATCCCGTACCTTTTTTAATGCCGACTTCGTCTGAACCATGAATATGCTGTCCTGGATCTCTTTTACGTTTCTTGTAACATCAAAAAAGTATACTTTCGGGAATATCTTCTTCAGAACAGGATTATTTTTGTTTATACCGTCAGAATATCTGCAGTTCATCTCGGTATCCACTACAAATGAAAACGAAAGCAGTCCTCCAAAGTCATTTGCATCCTGTTCAGCCTCTGAAGGAAACATCTCCTCGATTCCTTCCGCCGGGTCTTCGGGATCATAGGAATCCGGCATTTTTCCGCCACGCACAAAGGTCGGCAGAACCTCCCTGAATTCCTTATACCACATGTCAAAATTCTTGTATTTGCTGACCTTACCTTTAGAATGCAGCTCTATGATGTCAGCATTTGTTATTTCCAGATTCACAGCGATCTCGATATTTCGCCTCGGATCGTTAAAATCGGTAGGCCTCACTTCATACTGACCTGCAACCGCAAGTATCGCCTTCAGTATCGTAGTTTTACCCGTACTGTTTTTACCGACGATGATAAAAGCACTGTCAATACTGTCAATGTTTAGTTCCTTGATTGTTTTAAAATTCCTGATCAAAAGAGAGCTTATTTTCATAATGAACTTCTCCTTTTGATGCGTTTTTTACCGCATCATTTTCCCCATAATATATATATTCCCCATATGATACGGACACCCCATATTTTGCCCGTCATCATCCAAAGTACCGAAATCAGATAATAATATCCTCGATTTCTTCCGGATCATCCACAACCGTTCCGCTTTCCACCTGGATCATCACAAGTCCGGAGCAGTCATGAAAAGCTCCTGTCCCAACCTTTTCAAGCTTTTTATTGAGTTTTACTGCTTTTACAGACGTGTTACCGCAAAAAGCATATTCATTTACACTCCTGAATTCCTGCGCCAGTGCCACGATACCCGAAACCGCAGGTGCCGAGACAACCACCTTTGAATCATAGGTAGCCAACATCTCATCCACCATCCTGAAGCTGCGGTTGTTCTCATCAACACTGAGTCCCTTAAGTGCCGGACAGTATTTAAATGGATTGCCCGCTATGGTAGTAACCGTTTCCGGAATATTTATCGATTTAAGCATCTCACATCTGTAAAATGCGTTATCTTCTATCGTTGTCAGACCATAAAAACATTCAGCCTGTTCCAGCGCCTTACAGTTCATAAACGTCCCTTCACCGATACTTATGGTGCCGGCAGGAATTTTTACAGATACAAGATTTGTATTATCCTCGAACGCCCTGGACCGTATGACTTCCAGTCCTTCATGGAGCATTATCGCTCCTCTTGCTGCAGCGCCCGATATAAGTTCTTTATAATCTCCGGAATATACTATATTGTCATATACTTCCAGATTCGTATTATTCTCGGATTTTATAACCTCGGACAGAGCATTACATCCCGAAAATGCTCCGGTTCCAATTGTTTCGAGTGCAGCTCCCAGTGTTATGCCAGCCAGAGAGGCACAGTCCGAAAATGTAGCATCTCCTATGAAAACTGTCGTATCGGGAACCTTAAATGAAACTATCGCCGTTCCGGCAAAAGCGCCTGCGCCTATAGCGTTCAGTCCCGGATTTTTTCCAAAAGATACTTTTGAAAGTTTCCCACAATTAAAGAATGCTGCCTCTCCTATATCCAAACATGAATCCGATATGGTAGCTTTTTTAAGTTTGGTAGAAAAAGCGAACGCTCCCTCACCTACGGATTTGACATTTTTACCCAGTTTGACGCTTGTCAGTTTGCTTCCTTCAAAAGCATACTCCCCTATCCCTGTCACAGGTATCTCGGCTCCGTCATACTCTATAGAAGCCGGTACCGACAGTTTTTTCATGTTCGGATTAACACTTCCGGTTACCAGTGCCGAGTTGTTTTCTACATCGATAGTATACTTTAGGCTTCCGAAACTGTAGTCGCTGACAACGGTTTTCTTGGCCTTCTTTGCCCAAACATCCGTAGTTCCCGCAAAAAAAGTAAAGAGACATATTAATACAAGCATATATATAAAACGATATATCTTATTTATCTTATAGCTTTTCATTTCATGCCTCCCTGAGTTTACTTGACAACAAAACTATGCTCCGCATCTCTGTTTTGGTCAAAGTCACCTCGAAAACGCCTTCAGCGTTTCCTCGGTAACAAAACGATGCTTCGCATCTCATTTCAGTCGGGGCTTGAACCCCGCCTGAAACGAAGATCTCCCCCCACCTTCGCTACGCTAAGAGGTGGGGGATA
>JAEEKN010000066.1 GCA_016282435.1 Lachnospiraceae bacterium
TCGGCATATTGAGAAAGCATAGCCTTCTGAGTCTGAATGCTCACACTGTCACCACTAAACTCGTCATCTCTACTGAGTCTGCAATACAATGCCGTTATTCTGTCTTGCTGTTTTATTTTCATTTTGCCTTCCTTTCCAAACAGCAAGGACAGGCTATTCAACATTATGATTTTACCATATCCAAATACTGTTATGCCGTTTGTTTCATCTCGTTTTCATTGATTTCTGAACAGATCACTTCCATGATTAGTTCCTGTCCAGTCCTGTCTGTCATAAGGTTCCCAAATGAAGATATTAGGAAGTTGGTCCTTCCTATCTTCCTCTTATAGGGTCGAGATAGCTTTTGACAAGATGCTCTTTCCGGATTCTGGATTACTTCATCCATATGCAATCATCACCTCGCTGTTGTCATAGACCTTGTAGTCGTAGCCGTATCTGACTCCGCACATGCTGCAAGTGTCTTTATATTTCTGATTGTGATCGACCCTCTTGATGTAGTGGTCATCCATCAGGTAATAAGCGTTCGCGCATACCGGACAGAGACAAAGCTCGATCGGTTTACCGAAGGCACCTCTGTGTCTTTTTCTCCACGGCTTGTCAGCGCGTTGTCTTCTTGTTCGATTCTTTGTATTGCATTCCTTGATCATTGGATTCCTCCTTCGCTGTTAGTTTGTTTAAATGCAAAAGAATACGGCGGAACATATCTGCTACGCTCCGCCGCATGGTTTTTACATTTAACGTTTCGAGCGTTCATTGCCCGTATTTATCGTCCACGCCCGGGCTTGAGGTCTCCCTCATTGAAAAGGGTTTCCTCGGCTCTCTTCTCCTTCGGCTTGCATATGCCTCACATAGGACTTCCACCTCCGTTTCTCAGGCTGCACTCGCGGGGTGCGACGGCTCACGATGCTCGTTCATCGCTTCAACGCTCAACCCACGACCATGCAGAAGTATCATTGTCCCTGCCGCGATCATCGCCTCACCGCATATGCCTTACGGTTCCCATGGCTGTGGCTTCACCGTTAAGGATCGGCAGTTCCATGTGTGGCTCCCATCGACAGGAAAGTTCGAGAAGATCTGCTATTCAGTTGTCAAATTACGAGTATGGGAGAATCGAGTTTGAAAACTCCCTCTACTTAATGGTGTGGAGAAATATGAGGCCAAATTCCCCCTCTTCTCCGAAAAAACTTTTTTCATGTCGTTTTCTCCTGCATCATGTTTCGAAGTTTTCTGATAAGTCTTGGGATTCTCTTGTATAGTCTTTTGCTACAGACACCGCGTTCTCTGGCGAGTTTGGCAACGTCTCCATGAGCTCCGCCGTAATAGGTAAGTAACAGATCCTTATCGTCTTGAGGAAGGCGGTTTAAGCATTCTCGAAGCTCGTCAAGTTCAATCTCGTGAAGGATCATCTCTTCAACGTTTTCATCTGATGAAAAACAGTCATTACTATCTGCATCCTCTCCGATGAACATTGATAATCGATTGAAGGTGATACCCATTTCTTCACGAAGACCGCGATCGTATGCAAACTTCTTCGCTTCGTTATCGAAGACTTTCTGGATCTCCCGGTACATCTTCGATTCCTTATCAAAGCCTTCCGCTAACAGAGCTTTGTGATACTTGTACTTCATTGGTACTCCTTTCCGTCCGTCAGAACGGAGAGATACCAAGAGCCCTAGTGAAGGTGACCACGAGCCCGAGCAAAAAGAGCGCACGAACCTACGGTGGGAGCATCTTCGTTCCTTTACGGAAGCAATCCGTATTTAGAACTCTTATGCATCCCTCCGTCCTTATAGCGCTATTCGGACATTGAGATTAGATTGATAGAATCCCCGAAGGGGCAGGCGAGATGAGTGAAAGATCATCAACGCCCGCTTGTAGGATTACCTACTTCTTGCCAGGCTTAGTCTGGGACAAAGCACTTCCGGCGACGGACTTGGACTTCTTGCAGTAGCGGCCGTCACGCAGGATAGAACTTGCTTTACGGGCAACACGCTTGGATGTCTGTTTAGTATTCCTTGCCATTGCATATACCTCGCTTTCTAAAAAATGAGCTCATCCATTAGAATTAAGAGCTTATGTGTGGAGAATAACTTTTACAGGCACATATCAACAGACATTCAAAATGTCCGTTCCCATCATGAAAGCATTGAAAATTCTACATTCGTGCAAATCGTTTAATCGAACAGAAAAGGGAAGGGATTGATTCTATTGACTTTAGAACAGACAATAAAAATGATCTTTTCAGACAAAAAAAATAGGCCAGATTTTCATCTGACCTATCCAAATAGTATGTCGCCTTATGTTACCTCTTTTTCTCACGCACCTTAAACTCAGGAATACCCTGAGACTTCAAGTAGACATTACAATCCTCAATACTATCTTTATAGTGGTACGTGTACAGGAAGCGATAAGCACCATCTTGTCGAGTTGATTTTGGGGTAATCCCAGCTTTAGTAAGCATTTTCTCTGTCGTCCACGGATGCAAGTGAAGTCCGATACACAAAGCCGTGACTGTCCTTAAGGTTTTTTCTTTTTCCTCATTCTGACGATATTGTTTAATAGTGCTAAGGCTTACCCAAGACTCCTGCGCAAGGAGTTCTTCAGTATAACCCTTCTCTTTCATAAGATACTTAAGGGCATCTGAAAACCCTCCCGGAAGTTTTCTATTCAACTTATTTACACGTTCGATTTCATTGTTTATCAACGTTGCTTCTTTTTTCTGCTCTTCAGCAGTTTGATTACCCTTTGCAGGCTCACCATTTTCCAAAAAATTAGCGGACTGAAGAAGGATATCAAGTGTACAACTTATTGCTTTTTTATTGTGCGCAGAACGATTACTAAGACTTACATATCGAACTCCAACGCAACATGCAGGTTTATTGCGTTTGGCAACGGCAGTAAGATGATGCGTTTTCGGTGTGATAAACTCCTTCAGATTAACTACAAGATGTTGATCGATAAGTTTGATGACATCCATTTCGATAAGAGCAGAAAGTCGAGGTTCAGTATAATATAGATGCATTACTTCGTCCTCTGTGAGTTCATATCGAATATCACCAGCAATAGGGAATTGTTTATTATCCTTTTCCATTATCCGTTATTATCTCCCTTGATGAGCACACTCTCTCGAACTTCATTCTTAAGACGAACATTAGAATAAACAAAGTTCTTATCCTGTAATTGCTGTGTCACCTCGTTATATACCGGAGCCTTACCAGAAGGATCACGAATAGTAAGAAGGATACAGAAATCTTGTTCAAGTACTTCTCCAGTTTCATTAGCTTCTCTTTCTATCGCATCTCTAAAAAGGGCTTCAACCTTCATATACCACTGTCGATTACCAGCAAGAATCTTACTCTTGTTTGCATCTCGCATTTCATCAAGGTCAATAGCATATTTCTTTATGGGATGATACTTCTTGCCTAAACGGAGTAAGGTCCTTTCTCTTCCGAACACTTCATCTTCAAGAACATCAAAAAACTGTCTTTTATACAAATCCTCTCTCATAACATTAGCTGCATCTTCGGCTCCGTATGGATTTCGAATCGTTCGCTTCGTAGTATCTCGTTCTTTGATTCTTTCCATAGTTCCAAATGCAACCTTAATGTCCGATTGACAGTATTCAGGTCCATCAGAAGGTCTTAGAATAGGGGAGCTGACCATTGTCAGAATTATTTGCCCGTGAAACAGACCATCAGGTCCAACCATGCTTTTTGAAAAGGGAAAATCCAGAACATCTATAAAATGACCTTTAGGCAGTTTGTCTCGCAGAATTAAGGTAATCTCATTCTCTGAATTATAAAGGATATCCCGTGTTCCCGAGGGCATGCCAAATCCCATGAACTTCTTCTTGTCATCCATTTTCATCCGTTCTCCGGCAGGATAACTTGCATTATGAATCATAAGTGCCTTTATGAGGAGCGGATCAAATTCACCATCAAGCAAATGATATAATTCAGCTGCGATCCTCGTAACCCACGGGGTAGAGAAGCTCGTTCCTGGAGCTTCAGAAGGTTTACCGCTTTCATCAAAAACCTTAACTCCCGTTGTAGTGAGATTTCCATCCATTCCAACTCCTGCGTTACCTCCATATGCAACGAGATCAGGCTTGATTAAGTAGACGGGCCCCAGACCTTTTCGACAAAACGGTGAAGGCATATCAACATCGGCATCATCAAATGCGCCTCTCTCGCCGGCAATAGAACCGACAACTAAAGAACGAACAGAATCAGCCATTTTCGCAATTCTCTCAGGTTCTTTACCATGCAAAAAGGCATTGCTGTTTCCAGCAGACTTAATAA
>JAEEKN010000067.1 GCA_016282435.1 Lachnospiraceae bacterium
CTGACAGCTTCCGCTAAGGACCGGGTAATAAAAGGACTTACGGAAGCAGGAGCTGAAGTAGAAGAAATACAGTTGAACAAGAAGCATGTTGAACACTGCAGAGCATGTGGGAACGGATGGGGAACCTGTAATAAAACAGGAAGCTGCGTCATAAAAGACGATTTTGCAGATATATACAGATCTCTTGCAGAAGCGGATGGGATCGTATGGATCAGTGCGGTATACTGGTCTGATATGACGGAAGCCTTTAAGGCCTTCTTCGACAGACTTCGTCGATGCGATGCTACAAAGAATCATTTTATGGCAGATAAAAGATGTGTACTTGTAGCATGTGCAGGCGGGACAGGCAGAGGAACCCTGGAATGTCTGACACAGTTCGAGAGAGGACTCAGCCATATGGGAATGAGAGTGTATGACCGGATATCCGTAGTAAGATATAATAAAGACTATATATTAGGAGCACTTGAAGCAGCCGGAAAAACATATGCAAAAACCCTGGAGACCGGGTTTGATATGTATTACTAATGTGACATTTACAAATTCAGGACGCAGTGCGTAGTGAATTTGTGTGACAAGGAGACGATTCTTCTGTCACAAATTGAATATATACAAATTCAGACCGCTCTTGCCGGAAGGCAGGGGCGGCTTTTGCTATAAAAAGCACATTTGTTCCGCTTTGTTTTGCAAGATTATGGTACGGCAAAATGGTTAGCCTGAGTATAGCATAATACAGTAGAACATATAATATTATATGTATAGTTTATAAAAAAAATAACTTCTCAAATTGACAGAAAAATGGTAGAATAAAATAGGTGTTTTGTATGAAAAAGCAAAGGAGAAACAAATATAATGGCAGATAAAACACAAGCAAATATTGGATTTGAGCAGGGAGGATAAAACGCCTTATGAAGATGACGGTAGAGTTGTTTGACAGTATAATAAATACTTCACAGGACTGTGTATTCTGGAAGGACAGTGAACGGCGGTTCCTTGGAGTGAATCAGGCGTTTCTTGATTATTACGGCTTTGAATCGGCAGACGTCCTTTTGGGCAAGACCGATGAGGATATGGGGTGGCACACGGATCCGGAACCTTTTAAGCAGGATGAGATGAGAGTACTGGCCGGAAGAAGCACGTATAAGGTACAGGGTAAGTGCATGATCCGCGGAGAGGAAAGGGATATCATTGCATCGAAACGTCCGCTGTATGACGGAGACAAGATCGTCGGACTTGTGGGCAGTTTTGTGGATGTGACCGATGTGATAAGACGCAGAAACGGACTGGACAGTTCCCAGGTCGTATATACTTTCGATAAGCTCAGGAAATTCAGCTATTTTGATAGGATAATCGATGAGATAAGCCTGGATGAGATACTGGACCCTTTGACGGGGGTGATTTCTCGCAGCTACTCCATGAAGTTTATAAATCATCTCTTAAATGAACATATCCCGTTTACATTCACCATGATCGATCTGGATAATTTTAAGCATATCAATGACAACTTCGGACATCCGGCCGGAGACCTTGTGCTAAAATATGTCTCGAAAAAGATTGCGGAAGCTGCCGATGGTTTCGGGATCGCAGGACGATTCGGCGGTGACGAACTGCTGCTGTTGGATCTTAAGAATATAGAGGCCGGTCAGAAGGAAACGTTTTTTGAAAATCTGTATACGAGATCGGGAGCATTTAGAAACAACATAGATCTGGGCACGGGCTCGGCGCTTATAACCGCTACTTCGGGTACTGCCACCTATCCTTACGATTCCGATAACTTTGATGATCTTTTCAGCATAGTCGATAAAATGCTCTATCTCGGCAAGGGAAGAGGGCGTGACTGCTATACGATATATAACGAGTCCGACCATAAGGACCTGAAGATAGTACAGAGCACCAAAAAAGGGATGTTTCAGGAAATGCAGAACATCAGATCCCATATCAGCAGAGTGAACGGAGTCAGAGAAAAGCTGGCTGCGGTAACGCCCAGGCTCATAGAGGTTCTGCAGATAGAAGATCTGTATTATGTCGAAGCGGACGGACGTATGAGATCTGTCATGGATCCGGCATTTGAAGGAGACGCAGGTGATATTTCCAACTTTATGAAGGAGGACATATTTGCGGAAAGGACACTGGAGCGTATAGAAAAGTATTCACCTGTATTCTACTCTACTCTGCAGAAAAAAGGGCTGGCTTCCGCGCTTATCATGAGGTTCGGGACCGGCAAAAAAGATCAGGGGTATATCGTATGCGCGGTAGAACGAAGCTACCGTATATGGCAGGATAACGAATGTGCTATCCTGTACTACCTTGCCGGCCTACTTGTATAGTGGACCATTATACTGAATTTGATTTCACTGAAATTTGAAAATTCACTTTGACGAAAAGTCGAAGTGAATTTTTTTTGATGACAACAGGTATCATTTATGGTATAATAATGAAAGCTAATATATGGAGGTTTGGTATGAATTTTGAAACAGATATTTTAACGGTATTTGACAAAAAATGGGCTTTGCTCACTGCGGGAAACAAAGAGAGCTTCAATACCATGACCGTCAGCTGGGGCGGCATGGGAACGATATGGGGAAAGCCTGTGGCAACGGTCTATGTCAGAACTTCACGCTATACTCATGAGTTCATGGACAGGGAGGACTATTTTACTGTGAGCTTTTATCCCGAAGAGTACAAGAAGATCCTGGGTGTTCTTGGTTCAAAGTCCGGCAGGGAGATGGACAAGATGAAAGATTCGGGTCTCACCGCCAAAGAGGCAGGAGCTTCAATGACATTTAATGAAGCGGAAGTCACTCTTGTGTGCAGGAAGATGTTTGTGCAGCGTCTTGAACCTTCCAATATCACTGATGAGAATGCGGCTAAGTTTTATGAAAATGATGCTCCTCATGACATGTATATAGGTGAGATCACAGACATCATAAAAAAGCCTGGATCTGCAGGCAAAAAGAACTTCGAAGACGATCATAATGAGTTGTTTGTAGAAGAACCTTAAGTCAACTTGAGCTTATAAATCATACGGGTATGCCGGGTAAAAGCAGAGGATGGCAGTTTCAGGTTTTATATTGTTACAAAATAATATGCTCGTAAAGGAGGGCTGTCTGTGAGTAAATATCTTAAGAAATTTTCATATATTTTGTTGATGATCTTAGTGATGGCAGTCCTTTCCGGGTGCGATGATGATATCATAACGCTTTTTGATATCAATCAGCAGATGTTATCCGGGGATGGTTATTTCAGGTTTATGTTTGAGTATGATTATGTGGATGACAGGATACACGAAATAACATACCCTATAGAATTTGATGATCATGATGATGAGAAAAGATGGAATGTTTATGTGCTGGATATGATGGTTGATACGGATGATATCATCGGACATCTGGAACGAATTGAACCTCAGGTGGTTGATAAAGGTAAGCTGAACGTGGTATCAGGACAGTGGGTATATATCTACTGTCCTGATGCCGGTCAGAATTCGGGTGGTCAGGGACATATTACGGCAAAATATGATATAGTCTCCCGGGGCAGCAGGGACGTTACTTCTATCGTCAGATACCTCGAAGGCATGACGGTTCATGCTTATACAGGAAAAAAAATCGAGAGAAAAGATATCTTAAAAAGGAAACTGCCGAATGTTGTTTTATTCGATGTAACAGGTGATGGGGTAGATGATGTCTGTGACAGCCGTATGACCGGCAGCGGTATGGTCAGGATCCAGTGCATAGTATATGATCCTGTGAAGGATGTGAGATATGTTCTCGACGGATATGATCACAGTTATAGTGTCAAGGGTGTGGAGAACGGAAAGCTGGTAGTAATCGAGAAAACATCACCTTTTGAAATCGATGAGGATGTTGCTGAAACAAAAGGAACAGTTAAACTAAACGGAGATAAGCTGGTTTTTACAGCGGATTAGAAGACGGTGCCGGAACTGTAAGACAAAATTTTTAACATAGCAGGTGACAATTGGGTAAAAGAGGAGTCTTAAGTGATATATGCATTATAACGCTTTTATAAGTTACAGGCATAGCGAGATTGATACATTCGTTGCCGAAAATATACATAAAAAACTCGAGAATTTTAAACTTCCCGCGTCTGTCAGGAAGAAAACCGGACTTGGAAAAAACTGTATAGAGAGGGTTTTCCGGGATACGGAAGAACTGGCTCTGGCGGATAATCTGTCGGACGAGATCTACGAAGCCCTGGATTCCTCTGATTTTCTGATAGCCATATGCACTCCCAGATATGTTGAGTCTGAGTGGTGTATGAAGGAAATAGAGTATTTCTTAAAAAAGCATGACAGGGATCATGTACTGCTTGTACTGGCTGAAGGGGAGCCTGATGAATCTTTTCCAAAAAGCCTGAGAGAAGAGAACGCGGAACCGCTGGCTGCCGATGCCAGAGGGGAGAATAAAAGAAAAATACTACAGTCAATAAAAATTGCGGTCGTAAAACTTTGCGCAGAGATGTTCGGTTTGAACTATGATGATCTGAAGCAGCGGAAAAGGAAGCAGAAGATACGATGGCTGGTCACTGTATTTGGGAGCATAACCGCAGCGATCATAGCGGTTGCGATCATGTCCGTCATCATGCTGGTCAAGATCAGCAGGCAGAATAAGACTATATCTGAACAATATGACGAGATACAGGACAGATATGCCGGTTCCATGGCAGCGGTATCGGATCAGCTGATGCGTGTCGGAAGAAGGAAGGATGCTGTATATGCACTTAGAAGCGTGCTTAAGGATGATTCGGATATAAATACCTGCAACTCCGGCGCGGTCAGGGCATTGTACAGGGCACTGGGTGTATATGGGATATCTGATTATTATATGCCCAAATGCGTGTATGAAATGGATGGCGTTCCTTTTATGAGCTTTGTTTCTTTTGACGGAAAATATATATGCGCCTGTGACAGTATATCCTTAAAGGTTTTTGAAGCAGAAGAGGGGAAGATAGTAAAAACCGTTGATTGTGACAGATTTCAGATGGGTATGCCAAATTGGGCAGCTTTTGCCGGATCGGAAGCTATTATTTACTATGATGGCGAAAAGATATTCTATGACAGGATAGACGGCAGTGAAATAAAGGAGATAACGGGCATTAATCCCGGAATGTATGTATCTGAAGCTTCTGAAGGAGATGTGACGCTGATTGGCACGGACAGGGGAATAGCAGGTATCGGTACAAAAGGTGAAGTGTTGTATGAAACTGATTTTTCCCGGTATATGGATGATGGTTATTTTTTGCAGGATATGGTCTGTGCCGAAGGTAAGATCGCTGTGAGCTATGGGAACTTTATCGACTATAAAATCTTTGTGGTGGATGCCGCAACAGGAGAGGTGATCTATACTTCCTCCGGTAACGGCTCGGCTAATATAGTAAAAGGTCTATACGGCGGGATCCTGTATACAGTAAACAGCGGATATGATGAAAATGAACATAAGGTTAAGCTCGATATCAGTGCTGTCGATCCGGGATCGGGCATGGTGATCTGGAATAAAACGGTATATGATCTTACGGTCTATAATATGGCTGTTATAGGAGAAACCCTATATCTGTATAATAACATAACCATACTGGGCCTGAATATATCGGATGGTACAGAAAGAAACAGGTTTTATCTTGAAAAGAATATCGTGGACAGCTTTATAGATAACGGGGTGTTGAAATGTATCAATACGGACGGTGAAATGTACTATACGGATGAATATCTGTGCTATAATTACACTGATGCAAGCTTCCTTCTCAAGCCTGCCGGCAAGCTTAATAAAGCAATGCACCGTAACGGGGATATGTTTTATCAGTGGGAGCAGGCAAACTATATAGTCAGATATTCAAAAGAAAATGATATGAATCTTTCTGCCACAGAGTATGATGAGAGCTTTGATATGTATGCTACGAGTCTGGCAGATGAGGCATTTTACAACCTGGATATAAATCCGAGACTGATGACAGAGTCATTTTATTCGGATGATGAAAAGCTGGTCTTTTCACTTTATTCAAACAATGTAGCAAAACTGTATGATGCATCCGACATGACGGAACTCAGCTCTTTTGATGCTGACGAGATAATGTATGTTGACATAAAATATCTGGAAAGCGCGGGGGGATATGTCCTGGACAGTCAGTACAAATCATATTTTTTAAATGACAGATATGAGATAGTATGTGTGACAGACCGTGTGGTCGGCGAAAGAGACGGCAAAATGATCATGTTAAACCGCTTTGGAGAGTTTTACAGCGCTTCGTATGTGGATTATGCGGAACTGGTACGGCGGGCAGACTCATATCTTGACGGATATGAGACAAGAGGAGAAATAAAGCAGAAGTATAACATAAAATAGATGAGCCGGTTTTACTGCGGTTTAGAAGACGGCGCCGGAGCTGTAAGAAAAAATATTAAGCAGGCTGATGACCAAAGGTCATGCCTGCTTTTTTTGTTAAATGGGAAATCCCAGCCTGTCATATTTATATTCTGTAACAGTTACATCCTTTTTTGTGTGATGGTTTCTTTTATGAGATTTCCTGCTTCATTGTACTCAAGTAATGGGTCAGTAATGGACCCCATGAACTAAGGCTCCTCGAAATAGAGTATGGCATACCAACTGAACACGGAGGATGCCAAATGGGCTTTAGGCAGTCGGATAAATTTGGCATGCTGGGATCTGATACATATATAGGCTTCATTCTGGGTGAAAGAGGAAAGAAAGCATATAAAGAGTTCTTCAGGATACTGTTTGAGACCGACCCGGATAAAGGTGCTGTTCTCTGGCACTGTAAAGACGGCAAGGACAGAACCGGCCTTGCTGCGATGCTGTTGCTATATGCTCTGGGAGCGGACAGAAAAACTGTACTTGAAGACTATATGCTTACA
>JAEEKN010000068.1 GCA_016282435.1 Lachnospiraceae bacterium
CCGTTTATCATTGCGTCTATAGTCCCTATATATTTATTATCTAACTTCCCATTCCCTAAATATTGGATTTTACCGGTAACTATATCCATACACCAGACCTTTTCGGTATCAGTCATATACAGAGTATCATTATATACATATTTATTTATGTAGGGAGGATCATGCTCTGCAAGCTTATCTATGGTATATTCTGCCACCTTTTTCCCGTTTTTGTAGAAAATACACTCTGTTTCATTCTCAAAAATATAATATCCCCCACTCGGCTGGCTGAAGAAGGTTATTTCAGAGCCGTTAAAGCTGCGGATTGTCTTATTTTCACCGGTTTCAATATCATATGAACAAAAGTCATATCTATGAATGCTTTTATCATAATTCCCTTCTTTTACATTTGTATCTGAATAATCAAGGTACTCAGTCCTGTATGATAAAACATAATATACTTTTCCATCATCTATATATACAAAATAGACATAGGCGCCATATTCTTCAATCTCATTTATCAGTTTTTTCTCTTCTGTTTCAAGATTTACAAGATATACGCCCGCCTTTCTTTTTTCAAGCTTTCCAAGTACTATATCGTCCTCGGGCTTTTCACGGCTGTCCGAAACACAGTAAGCAAACGCGAAACAGTCCTCGCTGCAGTATGCGTTGTTTATACCTCCAACCTCCTGAATATTCTCAAACTCAAATATTGTTTTCCTGTTTTTCCCATTCAGGTCCGCTTTTACCATCTTTCTGTCAAATATGCTGCTGAGTCCGTCATTACCGGACCCCATCTCGCATATATAATATATGTTCTGACCATTCATAAACAAAAGGTCTACTCTGTTACCCAAAAAGGCATCACAGCTCTCTCCGCTTGCCTGTCTCTTGGTATGGCTGCAGTTGGGCTTAGAGCATAATACTACGCTTTGTTTCGTTTCAGCGTCCCAGAAATTGGCAATCCCACTCTCAAGCTTGCATACCCCTTTATTACAGAATGAAACAGCATTACTGGGAAATACTACTCTGTATACGTTATCCTCTGTCGGGTCATCCGCTGATTTATCCGTATTTCCGGTACCGCACCCGCACATCGCTAACGTTAAAACAAAAATTATCGTAATTATTTTTCGTTTGATATTTTTCATTTCTGATCTACCTCATCCATCTGTTATATATAACGCACGAACATCCAAAACGGGACATAAAATATGTGTTTTTTTTCATTTTCATTTAATTTTCATTTTATTACATATAATATAAGTAACGGACCTACAAATACCACCATGCCTGTAACCATAGTCCTGCTCAGGCTCCGCAGCTTTTTTGATATAATGCTTAACACGAGCATTTCAAAAACCATAACCAGATATTTTAACATCTGAAAGAACAGAACACATCCGCCGATATTGAAGCCAAGCTTTTCAAAGACAGTTCCCTCCAGATTTACAACAGACTGCGCCGGAAAGCTTAAGCCGCTGCTCCCATATACCTTTAGTGTGCTTAACACATCGGGCACATAGTTTACAGCATAAATAACAAGGAGTATTCCACACCCAAGCAGAATTTTTTTTGCCAGCAGTTTTTTCCGTCCCCTAAACGTCACAGATGTTACCCTGTCCATATACAGCCTATCATCACCGGCAAATAAAAAGGTCAGCGAAAGCACGACCATTATTCCGGCTGTTATGGCGAGCGTAAGCTCCTTTCGCGCAGCCATGCTGTCAAACGTCAGCAGCCTGTATCCTGTATCATACACTATATACCCACCGTTTTCCTTTAAAGCATCGATCCTTTGGACCAGCATTGCAAGTCCTGCTTCGGGCTTTAACTCTTCCTGATACTGTGCCGCAATATCTGCCGCAAGCTCAGGCGGACACTCTGCCAGCACTAAGCTTAGCTCCTCACCCTTCTCCCTGAACCCGACCTGCTCCGCTCCTACTGCTTTTAACTTATCATCGGTTACCGGTCCTTCGTATTTCCGCAGATATCTCTTATAATAAAAGTCGTCCTCGTTCTCAAAATACTCACGCGCCGGTGTATAATCCATGATACTGAACACAGCAAAGAAAATAAGCACCCACAAGGTTCCGCCACATATTAAGAGCCTATAGGCTTCATGTCGCATTACAGAGACCGACCCCTGAACAGCCCTTTTCCCGAAAAGGCTCCTGATACGGTTTCTTTTTACCACTATCGTATTCTGCGCGCCATATGCTCTGACAGAAAGCGGTACCAGTACAGCAGCAATCACCGCCAGCGAAATGATAACAAACAGCAATCTGTCCACGGGATAACCTGCCAGGCTCACATTCCCATAGACTGACATATATCTCCCGGTATTCAGGAATGAAATCAGGTTAAATTCTCTGAAAAAAGCCAAATAGCTGTTCTCGTTTATAAGATAGTATAACACCGCCTCCACACCAAATATACCGGCAACCGCCAGATATACCATTACAGATGAATTGATAAGTGAGGCCGTAAAGAATACGACCGTACTCACGACTGCTGCCGTTATGGAGAGCAGCAGAAAATAAATCAGCATATATTCCAATACTGATATTTCATATATACAGCCCTTAAGCCCAACAACCGACTGTACCGGTCTCGTGATATCCCCTATGCCGAAAAGATAAGCGCATGTAAAAAAATCAGTCAGCAGTATTATGAATGTTACGGCAAAAGCTGATGTTGCGCACACCAAAAGCTTTACAGCACCATGAGCCTCCCTGCCCTTATCCATCGTAAAAAGCAGGTTCAGCTGACCATTTTCCCTGTCTTTAAGTATCATTTCGTTTATCATCAACATAAGGACAAGGATTATGATTATACCGACTATACCGTTTCCGGACCACAGCTCTACGCCTTTTGACGGCCCTGTTTCTGTTTCTATCCTACCCTTAAGCTTTTCATATTTCTCTGAAATCTTTTTTGCGTTCCTGTATGAAAAGCTGTCCTTATCAGCGAATATCGATACAGAAGTGATCCTGTCAGAAGTATCCGTTATACCATCCAGATAAGCTTCATAGGACACCGTCTCGGATAGTTCACTCTTTATCGCATTGTTTAACAGCGCTTCACGGCTGAAATCCATGACCCCATACTGTTTATCCGCATATCCGGCATATGCCTCTTCGGGACTCAGGTTTTCCAGTTGGCTGAACGCTTCCTTATAATCAGACGCCTGAACGTAGTTTAATATTTTTTTTGACTGTATATTCAGCACTCCGAATGTCGCAAAACAGGCTATAATGACTGCAAAGATTATACCGGGCGTTCTCCAGAGCCTGTGCATTTCATCTATATATATACGCATAGCACAATACCTATCCCCTGTTTTTCAAGCTAAAGCCTTTCACTCCCGCACCCTGTACAGGTACACATCCTCCAAAGATGGCTCCTTTTCAGTATATCCGTACCCGTAAGGTACTCTGTCACCTACCACTCTGACTCTTACCCCGTCACGGTCCTTTACCATATCAGCTACTTTAAATTCCTTTTCTATATCCGGAATGTCTCCCTCATCGGCCTGTATCTCAAACACTTTGCCTTTTATCTCATCGCACAGCTCCCATGGCGCTCCGCAGGCCTCTATCCTGCCGCCGTTTAGTATAATGATACTGTTGGCTATGAACTGTATATCCGACACTACATGTGTCGCTATGATTACTATCCTGTCAAATGCTACTTTAGAGACTATATTCCTGAACCTTATCCTTTCATTTGGGTCAAGTCCTGCGGTAGGCTCATCAAGTATTATAATAGACGGTGTCCCCAGTAAAGCCTGTGCCAGCAGGGCTCGCTGTTTCATACCCCCGGAAAAAGCCGAAAGCTTTCTGTCCATTACATCATCGAGATTTACCTTTTTTACTATATCCGATATCTGCTCCGAGGCTGTTTTCTTATCAAGCCCTTTCAGACCGGAGATATACAGCAGGAATCTCCTGAGAGTAAACCCCGGGAATACCTGCTGCTGTTGGGGTACATAACCTATATGTTTTCTGTATTCCCGTCCGAGATCATGTATGTCTGTCCCATCATACTTCAGTTTTCCTGAGGTTTGTTTCAGGTTGTCGGTCATGATATTCATGAGTGTCGACTTCCCGGCGCCGTTAGGTCCGAGCAGGCCATATACTCCCGGTACAAACTCATACGAAAAA
>JAEEKN010000009.1 GCA_016282435.1 Lachnospiraceae bacterium
AGGCACTGCTGAATAATGTTCCCGATATCAAGATGACTCCCGAAAGAATGATGATCATAAGCCCTGATGAAGGTGCTATGGGACGTTCAATATACTTCGGAAACGTATTGGGCCTGGATATAGGTATGTTCTATAAGATACGTGACTATACCAAGGTTGTAAACGGACGTAATCCTATAGTGGCGCATGAGTATCTTGGTGCTGACCTTAAGGGCAAGGATGTTATCATCCTGGATGATATGATTTCTTCCGGCGACAGTATGCTCGAGGTTGGAAGTGAGCTTAGGAAGAGAGGCGCAGGCAGGATATTCTTCTGCGCGACATTCGGTCTGTTCACTGACGGTCTTGAGAGATTCGACAAGGCATACAAGGATGGCCTGTTCGACAGAGTGGTTACCACGAACCTGATCTACCAGACACCCGAACTTTTAGAGAGAGAGTACTACATCAGTGCGGACATGAGCAAGTACATCGCACTGATCATCGATACACTGAACCATGATTTCTCAATCAGCGAATTCCTGGATCCTACTGACAGAATCCACAAGATCGTAGAGAAGTTTAATAAGGGAGAAGTACAATAAACATATTTGAGAGCAACCGAATGAGAACGGTTGCTCTTTTTAGTATGTCCGTATTGACAAAGCGGGATAAAGATGATAACATTATTCCTGCTTAAACGTTTTACCAATACTATTAAACAGGAAGGATGAAGAAGATGAAAGCAAAGAAGATCATTGTATTACTACTGGCATTTACATTTATCTGTGGGTTTTTTAATGTAGATGCATATGCAGCTCCCAGTGCTACAGGGGTAGTTCAGGGAACCACACTTGAGGCGGAGGTCTGGGTGAAGCAGACCAGACAGCTTACTATTTTTTATAATTACAAGGCTGTTTCGGGTAAAAATGTAAAGTGGAAAGTAACTGAAGGTTCAAAATTTGTTAAGGTTAGCAAGACCGGAGCCATCACCGGCAAAAAGGCCGGCAAAGCTGTAGTAAAGGCTACTTACAGCGGAAATACCTTTACTTTCAATATTACCGTTACCAAAGCACCGAAGACCAAGGCAAAGACCTACAAGATTAACGGTGCATCGATAAAAATTCCCAAGGGATATGTCAGAAACACAGATCTCGAGGAAGCCGGTGGAAGCCCTGAGATGACAAGAGCCTTTAACTATGTGAAGGATGACACAGTATTGTCTGTGGCTGCAGATACTCTTCCGAACGGGATCGATGTAAGCAAATTATCAAAAGATCAGATCAAAGAGATTCGAAGTGCATTGATTCCTTATATTAAGACTGTTTGCGAACAGCAGATTTCCAATGCCAAAATTCAGTTGAATACCGCAGGATATGTTGTGGAAAAATCCGGTATTGAGTACGAAAAGGAGCTGGGTCTCGGATACAAGGCACTTTATTCTGTTAATACTTCGTCGGGAGAAAGTTTGTATCTTTATGTTTACTTTGTTCTGGTAAAAGATAAGTTTATAACGTTTACACTTGAATCCGATTCAAATAAGAGAATCGAATCACTCGCCGATGCCGTTATAGATAAGAACGGATATGAAAAATAAGATATGAAGAACAATTTTTTTGCATTTGTTTCAAGAATGAAGTATATAGACAGATGGGCTTTGATGAGGAATTCCTACACGGAGAACATCAGTGAGCATTCCTTAGAGGTCAGTATGCTGACACATGCCTTATGCGTTATAGGCAATAAAAGGCTGGGAAAAAGCCTCGACGCCGAGAAAGCGGTCATGGTAGCAATATATCACGATGCATCGGAGATCATCACCGGTGATATGCCCACTCCCATAAAGTATCTGAACAAGGATATAAAGGGGGCGTTTAAGGAGATAGAGGCAAAGGCAAACCGCAGGTTACTCGATATGCTGCCCGATGACATGGTGGAATCCTATGAGGAAATCTTTTTCCCGGGAGAAAGTCTTCAATATGAACTGAAGCTTGTAAAAGCTGCAGACAAACTTTCAGCGCTTATCAAGTGCATCGAGGAGGAAAAGACAGGTAATACCGAGTTCAAAAAAGCAGGCGAGACTTTGCTAAAATCAGTGGAAGATATGCATCTGGAGGAAGCAGATATCTTCATGAAGGACTTCCTTCCGGCATATCATATGACCCTTGATGAACTGAATGAAGGCTGAATTTTCAGACAATTTAAAGCACAAAATCTATGAATTAACTAAATCCGGGTAGCCTAGATATAGGTTACCCGGATCTTTTATTAAGAATTTACAAAATAAAATAAAAAAAATCAAAAATATTTGTAGAAAACATCTTGAAATTATTTTTCTGTTATGTTACACTCCTATATGTGGGGTAGAAATCCGGACTTTTTACAAAATGTAGTTTCAGAATTGTGCGACAATTTGCTCGGTCCGGTTTTTCCAAAGAGTAACTATACATCGTGTCATCGGTGGGGGAAAATCAGGGTTTTGACTCTGATATCACTTATTAGGAAAAAGTATACAGAAGGCAGGAAAATGGGCGAGAGACTTAGAAGACAGGAGAATATTCGCATGCTGGCCAGACTGGCACAGGAAAACGTCCGCAGGACGTTCTTTACTGCGGCTGTCAGTGCGGGTCTGCTCCCTGTTATGATGGTCATAAGTATCCTGAGCATAGACGGAGGCACCGCCGGAACCATAGTTACTGCTCTTTTGGGAGTTTGTGAGTTCCTGGTCATAGCTATCGCGGTTCAGTCCTACCTGGTATTGAAGAGCCATGCGGCAGGACAGCATGTATGGTTATACAGATGTTTCTGGATGTTGTTTGAATTTTTCTCGTTCGTTCTGATATATGCCAACAAAATGGCAGGAAGCGGTATCACATTTTATTGTGTGATGCTCATAGTCCTGATGCTGGTTCCGGCACTTGAGACATATGAGATGGTGTATGGTCTGGCAGCTGAACTGGTATATATGGCGTTACTGTTCGGTGTATTCGGAACCAACGGATTTGAAGTATTTAATATAGTAGTTATGAATGTCATGCTGTTTGCTATGTCGAGATATCTCTTTACACAGACCAAGGAACATATAAAGCTCAAAGAGAGAGTAAAGGATAGCGACGGCAAGATAGAGATAGACAAGATGACAGGGCTCCTCAACAGGAAGGGC
>JAEEKN010000069.1 GCA_016282435.1 Lachnospiraceae bacterium
CGTACCGGTATCACCTTTATCTCCCTTGGCTCCGGTGTCACCTTTATCTCCTTTATCACCTTTAGCTCCGGTGTCTCCCTTATCTCCTTTATCTCCTTTATCTCCCTTAGCTCCTTTGCCATCATTACCATCTTTACCGTTTTCGCCATTCTTGCCATCCATAACAGTAAAGGTCTGCTTAGTACCATCGGTATAGGAAATAGTGTAGGTCTTCATCAATCCGTTTGTCTCGGTCAGCTCGATATCGAATATCATCTTCCCCTGAAGACATAGTACTGCTGCCTTAGATTCTACGCTTACAGTGTTGCTTGCGGTACTCTTTGTTTTAATCGTAAACCTATACTCATCTCGTCCATCCACACCATCAAACAGGTAGCTGGTCTTATTTCCAGCAATCTTCGCTATCTTAACGGGCTCAACTTTTTTGGATCCCTCTACCGCGTCATACATATACAGTTCGAAATATTCAGTAGGACGATAAATGTCGCCCGGATCTGTCCATTCAAGCAGTATCACCATTTCACCTTCTTTATTCGTAGTGAATCGTGCATTAAGTTCACTGACCGGGATAGCAGGTGCCTTCACATTCTTTACGGCATATCCATAGAATGGAACATCATCCTTTTCTTCCTGAAGATTCCTTGTCCACTTTAAGAAAGACCATGTAAATGAATACTTTTCAAGGATGCTTGCATCACCACCCGCATTTGTCATAGCGGTTGCATCCATATTCGGAACAGTTCCTGATGCTCCATTTGCCATTGTTATAGTCTTGGAAGACCCAGATGATCTGGAATAATCAAGATTAACATATGCACCTGCCCATACTTCAGCAACTCCCAGATCTACTCCAAGTTGCATGGTCATACTGAAGCTGAATCCATGTGACATTTCCTTTGATTCTGTCTCTGATGTTTCCTTATCCATTGAACTTGTAATAGATCCACCACCCTTCATAGATGAATACTCACCATTCGACAGATTCACAGCACCTTCTCCGGCCTCCTGCAATTTTCCCCAATAAGCATAGGGATTACCGATATGGTCAGCCGGTAAATCAGCATCACCTATCTCATACATTTCCCCTTTAAGCTTCTTAATATTTTTAGGATTATCGTTATAATCTTTCAGTCTCTTGTTATATTCTTTAACAAACTTATTGTAGTCATCCACAGTCAGCATAAAATATACCGGAGCCAATGGTACTCTTATAGTATATCCATTAGGGATCCACTTTCCATCCTTCCCTTCTATATCATAGCAATAAACCGCTTCAGGAACTCTAGAAATAATCACCATATCCTGCTGTCCTGCAGAAAACTCGCTCTCATATGAAGTACCAACCGCCTTCTCAAAGGATTCAGACCAATCAAGCGAATACCCATTTTCCATCGCTACTTTCAAATTGGTTCCTGAAGCTTCGGCAGTAACACCACAGCCAAAAGATACATTATTTCCAGTTGATGTCGCATATTCATAAGAGGTTGAAAATCTGTATGAAGTCCCTACAGAGTCAGCATATGCCCCTGCCTCATCAAGTTCTCCAAAGTACGGACCTGCTTCAAGTACCGCAAGCACCTCAGGGTCTGTATAAGCATACCCTGTAGCTGACTGTTTTCCACGAACCCCGTCGTTATCATTATCTATAGCTATCGGGATACACGAAAGCTGAGTCGACGAGTTTTTATACTCGCGTTCCCTGTCAACCCATATCTGTGTAGCGCTATCATCGTTTCCTGTTATGCTCCTGTTATGATAATAGCAGTCCTCCATATAAAGACTTGACGCGAGGGTCTTAGTAGTGCCGTAGCTTACAAGATTTCCTTTATTATCATACGTGTCTTCATAGTCAACTCCGGCTATAACAGCCATATTAGCTGAATACTTCTCCTTACCGGAATGTTTTTCAAGCGCAAGGAATACAAACTGCTCCCTGCCGGCCTCATTACCGTCAAAGTTACCTACTGTAACATTCTGAACCCAGTTAACAGAGCTGTCAACCTGCTTTGTTCCTGTCTTACCACCCAGTATTGAACCCAAGCTTCTCTTCATATCTCCTTCAAAAAGAGGTAACCCCGGAAGCCCATTATCATAAGAATAAATGCTTCCGCATACAAATACAAGCTCAGGGTTATTTGCTCCGTTTACCTTTGCACAGGCAAGAGTTATGGGCCTACATACATAATCCGAAGAATCAAAATTCGCGCGGTAGAAATTGTTCGTCTCAATCTTATCAACTGCAGAAGATGTATATTTCTTGCCGGTGTACTTTATGGTCGCCGTAGCAAAATTATCACCATCAAACTTATCAACTCCCTTAACATGAGTAATCTTGTTGTTTTCAACCTTACATAATGCTTTCTTATCAGTATAGCCAACCGCTACGAGCTCATCTATGCCATCACCATCAATATCGCCTGCGGTAATAGCTCCGCCGTGCATTATAGTGTAATTATAGATTTTTGACTCGTTTGTCTTGTCACCCTTGGTATACATTGCGAACTGTGCCGCATTGTTCCACTTTTTATTAGAATAGTCAAGTATACCGACATGCGCACAGTATGGATTAAGTCCATCAGCTGTATCCTCGTCCGCACCTGCGCCGTTCTTACCGCCGCTACGTCTATAAAAACCAACCATATATGCTAACTCTTCGATACCATCACCATCAAGGTCTCCTGTGGTAAGGCTTACGACCGGCTTGTCCTTTAGTTCAGCAGAGATATCCCATGCCTTCTGCAAAACATTATTCGGAATATCTTTACTCCACTTATATATCGGTTTTAATTGTGTTTCGCCATAAACTGTTTCAGTATCACATGAAAGCGTCAGCTTGTTTTTTTTATTATATGACGCTTTAATCTCATAAATGTTAAAATCATAATTACCGCTATATGAGATCATTACAGTATCACGTCCGTCATGGTCATAATCACCGGCAGTGATTGATAAATAACCAGCCGCATACCATAGTGCTACTTTTTCCCAATTCATCCAACTACAAGCACCAAACTCTATTGTATTGTAATCGCCTGTTATTGTATTCTGTACATATACGACTGCCTGAGGTACCATCCCCATAGCATTTTGTGACATCGACCCATAGTACTCAATGCCTAACAAAGCAACATGGTCCTTACGACCAGAGCCCGTAGGGTCAAACGCCACACCCTGCCCAAATTCAAGGTCATTCATACGACCTTCTGTTAATTTATTATACTTCTCTACGCCGGCCTTATTGATACTGTGATAAAGAACAGCCTCATTCATATTCTTATTTTTCAGATCCTTTATCGGATACTTTGTCGTAGAATAGGTCTGCAGATTCTTCGCAGTATCGAATATCTCTGTACGTGCCTTCCATTCATTAATTTCCCCACTGCTGTATAGATAAAGCTCGTTCTGCTCAACAAGCATGAAAGGTGTATTCTGTTCATTATCATATGTACTCCCCGGCAGATTGCTCATATCCGGTACGACATAATCCAGATTGAAAATGTCATCAACCGTGCTTAAGTTATCATCTGAATACTCCTTTACCTTAGGAGTGTTCTGTTCATCGGCTTTTGCATGTGTAATGCCACCTGCCGGAAACATCATAGAAAAAGACATCAAAAATGCTAAACCTGAAGCAACAGCCTTTTTCAGTTTGTCGTGTTTCTTTTGTATAATAACACCATTCTTCTTACTCATAAAAAATCCTCCCTTTTTAAAGATTTTGGTATTACTCTTTATGCGAGGATTCTAACATAGGATTTTGGGGTATAGTTAAAAACTGACGAAAAAATCAGTTTTTGATTTTCTCGTCAGTTTTTATTGTTCATATTTAGTTTTCGGAATTATTTTTCAAGCAGCAGGATGCATACCGTAATACCCCTGTCGGTGTTCTTTTCTATATGTATGGTTCCGTTGTGTGCCAGTACTATGTCCCGGCAGAGGGCAAGTCCGATACCGTGGCCACCGTCCTTCGTATAGCCCTTGTCGAAGGCATGTTTCAAGGTCTCGTCATCCATTCCGTCACCGTTGTTGCTCACGTGGATCAGGACATCTTCATCCTCCTGTCGGGCACGAAGAACTATCTCTCCGTTTTCGGCATGGCGGGATGCATTCAGTACCAGATTATAAAGTACCTGGAGCATCTCATCCTTGTAACAATTCAGAACTATATCGTCTGTAAACTCTGTTCTGATAGTTGTATGTCTCTTCTCACATATCGGACCGCAGAATTTTTTCACGTCATCAAAAAGCTCACCTATAAATACTTTTTCCTTTTCTCCATATGCCACATAGTCTATGACGCCTTCATCGGATCTCTCTACTATACGACCGAGCCTCAAGGCTTCATCCTTTATGAATCCAAGGTCTTTGACCATATCTGCATCAGAAGTCTTTGACATCTTTGCCTTCATCTTCAGTTTATCGGCGTATCCGGCTATGATGGTGAGAGGTGTTCTCATCTCATGATTCATGATGGACAGGAAATTGTTCTGTATCTTCCTCGTTCTGTCGAGATCTTCGTTCATCTGCTTTAGCTTCTGTTCATTTTTCTCGGCTGCCTCAAGGTTTTCTTTTGTCTGCCTGTATTCAGATGCAAGTCCCAGCGTCAGAATGATATCCGAAAGTATCAGCGCTATCTTCATGAAATCAAGATACAGACCTACATGAAGCACTCCGCGTATTACAGCGATTACAAGCAGTGTGATGGACACCAGATAATACTTTTGTGCCACGGACATTTTTTTGAAATTCCTTATGGCCTGTACAAATACTATCACACACATAACAAGCGCATATGCGACTACTGTATAACTGACAGGTACCGAGTATCTCGTATAAACCATGGATGGCAATGCCGCATAATATATAAACGACAGACCCATCAGGATATATCCTACAGTTCTGATGTATTTCTGTATCTTTCCAAAACATTCTTCAAAGAACATGATCATGAAAAATGCTGCAGAGATAAGTGCACAGGATTCTATCTTATGTCCCACGAACCAGTTTAAATCCGGGAACAGAAGCATGATGAGCTTCGGTCCCGAGAACATGTAGTTCATCATGAGTGACAGGCATGAAAGTGAGAAATACAGGAATCTTTTCTGGTCTTTTAGACCTGCGAACAGTCCGAGATTTACCAGACACATAACGAGAAGTATGGTCACGGTCATGGATATCTTAAAATATGTGTTCCGGACAAGGCCGTTTATAACATCCTGCTTCCCCAGATTTATCTCAAAATTATTCCATTTGGAGTGAACATGATTGCAGCGCCTGATAACTATCCTGTTGTTTTTTTGAGCAGTAAAATATGCCATAAAACCGCCCGACAGGGGTTCTGAGTCTTCTTCCGTCATCCCCACTTTTCCCATGGATGCGATGAGTTCACCGTTTACATACAGTTCAAATGCATATGTGAGGTTCTCCCCATATATGCCGTAGACTTCACCTTCTTCCAGTTCCAGATCCAAATACGAAGTTCTGACTCTGGAGAATTCCGTCTCTTCCCAGTATGAATGTTCTACCCCAGTGACAGCTTCCGGACCGTCTGTTATCGAATCCAGTTCTTCCGGGGTATACAATACATTTTCAAAAGTTATAAAGTCTTTTTCACGATAAAGAGTTCCTTCATCTGTCAGAAGGAGGACATTTAATATTGTAAACAAGGCAAAAATGCCAACAATGAATATGATACCGGGCAAATATTTTTTCATGCTCTCCTCCTTTCTTTTTTGAGTCGAAACAGTTTTGCAGCTATAACAATAAAAAATCTACATTAACGATCGACTATGATTATCTCATACCCGCTGTGGTCGGAGTCAATATAGAATTTATCCTCATACGGAGCTATCTTTTTCTTCAGTCTGTATATCGTGGACCACAGTACAGAGGTGTCCCCATCGGGCTCCATCTCCCAGACTTCCCGGAAAAGGGTATCTTTTGAGACCTGTCTGCCCCTGTTTTTGGCCAGGCAATAGAGGATTCCAAATTCTTTTGTGGACAGGGTGAGTTTTTCATCTCCTACTTTTAATGTAGAAGATACGGGTTCAAAGGTCAGCGATCCCGCCTTTAATGTGATATTTTTTGCCGCCTGTCCGTTTGCAACACCTCCCGGTCCCGTTCTTTCGGCAAGGCGTAGAAGTGCCTCAACCCTCACACCCAACATCTCCAGTTCATAGGGCTTTGTAAGGTAGTCGTTTCCGCCTCTCAAATATCCCTCCATGACATCCTTTTTATCTGTTTTTGCGGTAAGGAACAGTACAGGGACAGGCTTGTCCTTCTGAAGTTTTTCACAAAAGTCTACACCATCTCCGTCAGGAAGCATGATATCTAGTACTATCACATCCGGTACATGTTTCTTTATGCACTGTTCTGCTTCTTTTAGTGTATATGCTTTGTCTATCTCGTAGCCTCTCTCCTTCAGGAACCACTCGTTGATATCCATTATGTGTTCGTTGTCCTCAACCAGAAGTATACGCTCCATGCTGTCACCTTTCCGTCGCAGTATACCCCTAAATACAGTATACTGTGATTATAATAGTTATATTTTATAAAAGTTAAAAACTGACAAAAAAATCAGTTTTAAAAAATCGGCCCCAGAGATATTTTATCCTCTCCGGGGCTTTTTCGCAATATGTTTAATTATTTTTTTTAGATAATCTCATGATAGCTTCCGAGGTATGTGAAACTGTCGCAGACTTCGTCAAGTTCGTTCATGAGCTGCAGAAGCTTCGGGCTGTCGGCGGGTATCTCTATATCGAAATAGAACATGAACTCGAATTCCTTGTTCGGAAGAGGACGGCTCTCGAGCTTTAACAGGTTGATACCGAGCATATGGAATTTGGACAATACTTTATAAAGTGAACCGTACTCATGAGGAAGCACGAGCATCATACTGGTTCTGTCGGCTCCGGGATATATCTCGAGGTCCTTTGATATGGTGATGAATCTCGTGTAGTTGTTGTCCCTGTTCTGTACCGAACTTGCCAGAGTTTTTAGTCCGTAATACTTTACACAGAGCTCAGATGCAAGTGCCGCTATATCGTTCCTGTCGGACTCAGCTACCATCTTTGCAGCCTTTGCAGTGTTCTCAAACGGAATGATCTTTACGTCTTTCAGGGTACTGAGGAACTCCGAACACTGGCTGATAGCCTGCTCATGTGAGTATATCTCTTTTACATCCTCCATCTTTGTTCCGGGTTTTGCCAGGAGATGGTGGGTAACCTTCAGCCTGCAGCTTCTGACAATATAGAAGTTGTGCTTCATCATCAGGTCATATACCGAATTCACAGTACCGGCATAGCTGTTTTCCACAGGGATCACACCGTATTTGCACAGTCCTTTTTCTATGGCTGAAAATACGGCTCCGAATCTGTCGAAGAACATGATATTTGAATTTCTGAAGATTCTGTCACATGCTATCTGTGAATTTGCTCCTTCGGTTCCCTGACATGCCACAGTGACAAAATCCGGGAAGAGTTTTGCGGTCTGTTCCTTTGACCTCTCTATCTTCCCTGCGAGTGTTCCCTGAACGCCCAGAGCATTGGTCTTTGTTCCCTTCATCTCGTTTAACAGATTCACCACTACGGGGATATAGTTCCTGATCTCTTCGGGATATTTTTCAGCCAATGACATGATCTTCGCTTTTCTTTCCCTAAGAGACTCTATGGGGAGCTTCGGTTTTTCCTGTGAACTGTCCTCATCGAGGATTTTTACACGTTCTCCTAAGAGTCTGA
>JAEEKN010000070.1 GCA_016282435.1 Lachnospiraceae bacterium
ACGCGTTTAAAGGTGATGAAACTATCACCGATGTTGAAGTTAAAAAAGGTGTGAAGTATATTGGTCCTTATGCTTTTTGTGATTGCATAAATCTGACGAATGTAAAGCTGGCAGATACGGTAAATGATATTGGAACAGGATGAAGGTTGTGATTCCGGAAGGCTGTGAGATACTCGACGGGAGTATAAACTTTATGGGTCGTAGGGTAAACAGCAATTTTACTCCGGTTGAATTGATCTTACCTCAGTCGCTCAAAGTGCTTACGGCACATCTTAGCGGTGATGGACTGACAAAGGTAAATTTACCTAAGAATCTTGAGATTCTCGGGTCGCACGAGAATAATTCAAGTTTGTATGTGTTTGGTGGAGCTAAGGAGCTTACAAGCGTTCATTTTGAAGGAAATAAAATAGAATTCATAGGCTGCGGATGTTTCTCAAACACAACTAACCTGACCGGGATTTATTTACCGGAAGGGATCACAGAGATAGAGGACAATGCATTTTATAATTCGGGAATTAAAGAAATAATCCTTCCTAGTACTCTTGAAAAGATAGGAAAATGCTCTTTCCAACAGACAAAACTCACATCGATAGAGCTGCCTGAGGGACTCAGCAGTATAGAAATAAACGCATTCTCCGGTACACCACTTAACCTTGTTACATCTCCTCATAAAATAAAGCTGGGTGATGGCAGCTGCAATCTGCCGGAAAGTGTTAGAATTATTGGCGTTTCTGCATTTGCCCAAACGGAACTTGATAAATTTGTACTTCCCGATAAGTTTGAGATACAATACGAGATTACTGACAACAGACAGGCTGTGATGTATGTGAAGAAAGGTTCAAAGGCTGAAAAGGCTTTGAAGGCGTTCTTGAACAGTTATACCGATCTGTGGACAGTAAAACGGAAATAGAATATAAGAATATAAGTAATGTTACCAAAGATAAGCCCAAGAAAAAAGGAGGAAGAAGGTATGAAGATTTATGATATATCTCAGGAAGTGTTTAGTTGTGCGGTATTTCCGGGAGATCCACAGCCGCAAGGAAACAGGGTTATGAAGATAAGCGAAGGTGCTGTCTGTAACCTCACTGAGATAAAGATGTGCGCACATAACGGAACACATGTGGATGCTCCGTATCATTTTATAGACAGTGGGAAAAAGATTGACGAAGTAGCTATGGAGAGGTTTGTGGGTTTGGCATATGTGACGGAGCATGAAGGCAATATCACAGAGGATGATTCCCGCAATATCATCGAGAAAGCGAACAAAGCATTTGAAAAAGAGGATGCGCCGTGTATAAAGGCTGAAACACCTGAAAAATGCAGGAGAATACTGGTAAAAGGAAAGGCTGTGGTAACAGAAGAAGCTGCAAAAGTGTTTGCAGAGAACAAACTTCTGCTATTCGGTAACGAGTCTCAGACCGTAGGCCCGGAGAATGCACCTATGGCTGTACACCTCACTATGCTCGGGGCTGAGATAGTGCTGCTCGAAGGTATCAGACTGTCAGGTGTTGAGGAAGGCATATATCTGCTCAATGCAGCACCCATAAACCTGGGAGGATCCGACGGAGCACCCTGCCGTGCAATATTGATAAAGTTATAAATTATAGAGAATGGAAAATGATATGGATAAATACATAATGTCATTCGATGCCGGGACGACATCGGAGAGAGCTATAATATTCAATAAAAACAGTGAAATCGTGAGTGTGGCACAAAAAGAGATAAGCCAGATATATCCGAATCCGGGATGGGTGGAGCATTCTCCTATGGAGATATGGTCTGCGCAGATAGGTGTGGCTGTGGAAGCTATGGCAAAAGCCGGAATCACTGCGGATGAGATAGAAGCCATAGGTATCACGAACCAGAGAGAGACTACCATCGTCTGGGACAGGAACACAGGACTTCCGATATATAACGCTATTGTATGGCAGTGCAGGAGAACTACCGAATTCTGTGACAAGCTGGAACAGATGAAGCCGGTAATCGAAGATGACAGTGATTTATATGAGTCCAAAGATGGGACTCAAACCATGTCACAATGGATAAAGAGAAAAACAGGCCTGATAATAGATCCGTACTTCTCGGCCACAAAACTCAAATGGATACTCGATAATGTGGAATGCGCCAGGGAGAAGGCGGAAAAAGGCGAGCTTCTCTTTGGAACTGTAGAAACATGGCTTATCTGGAAACTGACAAAGGGTAAAAAGCATGTAACGGACTACAGTAATGCTTCACGTACCATGCTGTTTAATATTAATACTCTAAGCTGGGATGAGGATATATGCAAACTTTTCGATATCCCTATGTGCATGCTTCCGACTCCTGTGTCAAACAGTGAAATATATGGAGAGTCGTCACCCGAATATCTGGGAGGAAGCATAAAAATATGCGGAGCTGCCGGAGACCAGCAGGCTGCATTGTTCGGGCAAAAGTGTTTTCATAAAGGTGATATGAAAAATACTTATGGAACAGGTTGCTTCCTGCTGATGAATACAGGGGATAAACCTACTTTTTCAAAGAACGGGCTGGTTACTACCGTAGGCTGGGGCAGAGAAGGGAAACTCACATATGCTCTGGAAGGTTCGGTGTTTATGGGTGGAGCTATAATCCAGTGGCTGAGAGACGAACTCCACATGATAAACAATGCCGTTGAGACGGAAGAAATAGCCAAGAAGGTGAACGATACAAACGGATGCTACATAGTTCCTGCATTTACAGGGCTTGGTGCTCCGTACTGGAAGCCTGAGGCTAAAGGTATCATATGTGGTCTCACCAGGGGTGTAAGCAGGGATCATATCGTAAGGGCAGCACTCGATGCCATAGTATATCAGGTGAACGATATAGTGACTGCCATGGAACAGGATGCAGGCTGCAAGGTATCGAATCTTAAGGTGGATGGCGGAGCCAGCAACAATAACTACCTGTGCAGGACTCAGGCGGATATAAGTGATACAGTAGTGATACGTCCGTCATGTGTCGAGACTACAGCGCTCGGAGCCGCATATCTTGCAGGACTGGCAGTAGGATTCTGGAAGGATGAAGAAGAAATAGAAAGTACTTCAAAGGGATTTACCGAATTTAAGCCTTCGATGGAACAGGATATAAGACATAGCAGGATCGAAGGATGGAAGAAGGCTGTTGATATGTTATAAATTTGAAGATGAGAAGCATTGCTTTAATATCGAGGTAACATTTATACGGAATATTGACGGGAATTCAATAATATGCTACAATAAAATGTTGTGATAGATAAACTAAACGGAGGCAAGAGATGGAAAAGCTTAAAGGTCTGAAACCAGAAAAAGTATTTGAGTTTTTTGAATATATTTCCTCAGTACCCAGAGGATCAGGTAATACTTCTCAAGTTAGTGAACTGTGTATGAAGTTCGCTAAGGAGAGAGGTTTGACTGCTTTTAAAGATAAGGTGAACAATGTAGTGATATATAAGGCTGCCACACCCGGATATGAGAATGCTCCTACAGTCGTGCTTCAGGGACATCTCGATATGGTCGCAAATAAGACCACGGACTGCACAAAAGATATGGCTACTGAACCCATAGACCTGATGCATGATGATAAGTACATATATGCCGATAAAACCACTTTAGGCGGAGATGACGGTATAGCTGTAGCATATGCTCTGGCAATCCTTGATTCAAATGATATAGAGCATCCTGCTATCGAGGCAGTATTTACCATAGATGAAGAGACCGGAATGGAAGGAGCCAAAGAGATAAATCCTTCGCTCATCAGCGGAAGGCTGCTTCTGAACATCGACAGTGAGGAAGAAGGCGTATTTACATGCGGATGCGCCGGCGGTTGCAGAGTAAACGGAATAATCCCTGTGACACATGCAGTACTCGGTAAAGACGATTCTGAGAAAACCGCATTGGTTGAAATAGAGATTAAAGGTCTAAAGGGCGGACATTCCGGAGCAGATATAGATAAACAGCCGGCATCGGCTAATTACCTGTTGGGAAGAGTACTCAGAGAATTATATACAAAGAATGTGTTTTCACTGGTAAACATTGCGGGTGGTGAATTTGACAATGTTATCTGTCAGCATGCTAAAGCTGTTATCGCTGTCGAAAAGGATTTACTCGGTGATGTAAATAAGTTTATATCCGATTATGATAATACTTTAAGGGCTGAATACAGTTGTGTAAATCCGGATATGGTTTTGAGTACCAACGTGATTGATGAAAAAGATATTGATCATAAAAAGCTTACAGGCTGGAACAAACATTCTACAGAAGGAAATCTGGTATTTTTGGACAAAGCCTCTACACTTAAAATACTGAATGCCATCACACTTCCTTCTCAGGGAGTACTCGAAATGAATATGGAGCTGGCAGGTATGGTTCAGACATCACAGAATCTTGGAATCGTGGCACTCAAAGATGATGCTTTTCATTTTGATTTCCTAGTGAGATCTTCTGTAGAGAGTCAGAAGGAAAGTGCAGTAGCCAGGATAAGAGCACTGGTAGAACTTCTCGGAGGAAAGATTTCAACTTTTGGAAATTACCCCGGATTTAAGTTTGAAGCAGATTCAAAGGTCAGGGATATATGTGTTGAAGCATACAGGGAGTGCTACGGAAGCGAACCGGTGGTTAATACCATTCACGCCGGCATCGAATGCGGTATATTCTGTGACAAGATTCCGGGGATGGACGCGGTATCGTTCGGTCCCAATATTTTAAGTATCCACACTCCTGACGAAAAGCTGGATATAGCTTCGGTGGAGCGTGTATGGAATATGATTCTTCTGATTTTGAAGAAAATTAAATAGTATAACAAAATTGGAGAAGCGGGGATCTTTGTTATATATTTAAGAAAATGCGAAACGCGTTTTTGATGGGATTTAGAGTTTAAATGCAGAGGGGTAAATAGACATTTCAGGAGGACGAGATGAAAGTTTTATCAACTATCAAGTATTTAGCAGCTGTTGTGTTTGTTGCATTGGTACTTACCGGATGCTCATCTAATATTGATGTGAATCTGAACAATTATGTAAAAGTAAAATATGAAGGTTATCAGGGAACTGGTACAGCTTCTGTAGAATTTGATTACAGTAGTGTAGTAAAGGATAACATCGAAAACATGGGTGAGGATCAGGTAAAGACCTCTCTGGCTAAACTCGGTATGATAACAATAAAGGCTGATAAGACTGAAAAGCTTTCAAATAATGATACTGTAAATCTCACTTGGAGCGAGATTGATAAGGAAGCTATTTCAAGCGAATGCGGACTTAATTTATCGTATGAAAATTTTACATCTACTGTTACCGGATTAAAAGAACTTGAGAAGGTAGATCTGTTTAAGGATATCGAGATTAAGACAGACGGTAAGGATACAAACGGATATGCATGGTTCTATTCGTCAGGACTTCCTATTGAATACTGGTTCCTTGATTTTGAACTTGATAAGACTGAAAAACTTTCTAACGGGGATCAGATAAAGGTAACCGTAAAGGATACTGACGGCGGCGATGTCGATGAAAGACTTGCCGAAATAGGTAAAATAGCAGAATCAAAAGAATTCATCTTTACCGTATCAGGATTAGAGGAACTTAAAGATTACGATCCTTTCTTAGGAATTTCTATAAGATACGAGGGTATAAGCGGTCAGGGTACTATAGAGATAGCCAAGGATTACTCAGCAAATGATTATATCTATGCATGGGAATATGACGTGGACAAGTCTGAAGGCCTGTCAAACGGCGATACTGTAGTAGTCAGCATCAGATATGAAGGATCGGGATTTGATTCTGTAGAAGAATACGGCGCTTTCCGTGGACTTAAAATGCAGTCCACTTCAAAGGAATTTGTTCTGGACGGATTTTTAGAGCCTCTCGATGATACTGCAAAGATTGATCAGGCAGTATTTACAAAGATGAAAGAGGATGATATCCAGAAAATCCATGATTTCTTTAATGAAGATATCGAACAGAGAGTAGAGAGTGAAGCTCTGAAGAACGTAGAATATATCGGTTCCATCATTTTGTATAAGAAAGCTACCGGATGGACAAAGGAGTATACTGCATTATACAATCTCTACAGATGTGATATGAGAAGTCAGTATGATGATGCAAGATGGCTGTATTGGTTTAGTTTATATGATGATATCCCGAAGAATGAGAACGGTGAATATAACTTCGCTGATGTAAAGCCTGTATGTCCTTCTGACGGATATTCACTCAGCACTTATTCATACGGTGGATTTATGGTTATGGGAGAATGCTTCCTGACCAATGACAAGACACATTTTTATCTGGGATATGATTCTCTGGAGAAATTCAAGGAGAAGCGTGTAAGATATGCTGATGAGGTAATCTTTGACAATGTAGATTATACAGAGCCTGCTCAGGGTGCAAAGACTGAAGTTAAAGAAACAGTCGATGAAGAAAGTGATTCAGTAGAAACCGAAAACCCCGAAGAGGTAACGGAATCAGGTGAAGGTTTAACAGAAGAGACTGCGGATAAGGATAGCAAGAAAGATAAAAAGAAGAAAAAGTCCAAAAAGACTGAGACCGAAGAAGAAAGTACCGAAACAGGCAGCACGGAAACAGATAATAATGACTCTGATGATAAAAAAGCGAAGAGAAGTAAAACTGATACAGATGATGTAAAAGATGCAGAAGCTACAACAGAAGTTGAAGAGACTGTAACAGAAGAAAACAATGAAGATAAAGAAAATTCGGAAAACAATGAATCAGATAACATTGATGATATTCAGACAGTAAAAGCATATGAAATCATTCTTAATCAGACTGGTAAAGATTATGCCAGAATGATAAAACTTTTGATGGATTATACCGGAAGAGGTCTGGGAGAATCAAAGGATATTTTAAGTAGTTTGGAAAACGGACCTGTTACTATTTTTACCACAGAGGATAAAGCTGTAGCAAACCAGATAAAGAAAGCATTCAAAAAATATGGCGCTGAAATTGTTGTAAATACGGTGTCTGAGTAAAATTTTTGCGGAGTATACCATATGAAATGGAAAAAGATAACACTTGAAACTACTACGGAAGCAGAAGACCTGATATCTGCGGTTTTGGATGAGATGGGAATAGAAGGAGTCCAGATAGAGGACAAAATCCAACTCTCGGATGAAGATAAAAAGAAGATGTTTATTGATATTCTTCCTGAACTGCCCCCTGATGACGGAGTAGCTGAGCTGAGCTTCTATGTGGATCCTGACATGGATGTGGAACAGTTAAAATCGGATCTACTAGAGAATCTTGAGTTTTACAGTTCGGAATACAATCTGGGTACACTGAAGTTTGAAGTATCAGAGACGGAGGACAAGGACTGGATAAACAACTGGAAGCAGTATTTTCATCCGTTCAGATGCTCCGATAAAATCGTGATCAAACCAACATGGTGTTCGGCTGATGAACTTCCGGATATAAAGGAAGACGATACTATCATAGAACTTGATCCCGGAACCGCATTCGGTACAGGTGCACATGAGACTACGAAACTCTGTATTCAGGCTCTCTCCAAGTACCTGAAAACAGGGGACAAGCTTCTCGACGTAGGATGCGGAAGCGGTATCCTGTCCATCATCGGTATGAAACTCGGCGCAGAAGCTGCACTCGGAATCGATGTAGATGACAATGCTTCGAGAACCTCTGTGGAAAACGCAGAGATAAACGAAATAAAGGCAGAGTATTTTGATGTAAGTGGCGGTTCTGATAGTTGCATCAATAAAGAAAACTTAAACTGTAAAGACGGAAACAAAAAAACAGATGATAGTGTTCCCTCGGACTTAGAAAAGATAGAGATAAAGTCTTCGGGTATCAGGTTCTACACCGGTAACGTCCTCGAAGATGAAAATATCTGTATCAGAACGGGATTTGACAGATTTGATGTCGTAGTTGCCAATATCCTGGCGGATGTAATAATACCACTTTCTTCTGTATGTTCAAAATACATGAGAAAAGGTGCATTATTTATCAGTTCAGGAATAATCAATACAAAAGAAGAAGCAGTTCGAGAGGCATTACTAAAGAATGGTTTTGAAATCATCGAAGTAATGCATATGAATGATTGGGTAGCATTCGTAGCTAAGAAGTGATAAAGAACATAGTTAGCGTTGTCACGTTGACAATGGGGATGCGTGATGTGACTATGGCTCTAGTCCTTATTGTCGCGTTGAAAGTGTATTTGACAGTTGTAAAGATTAAATGTGTCACAAGATTTTCTAGGAAGGAACACATCTATGTACCACTTCTATACAGAAAAATCAAATATTTCAGAAGATACAATATATATAACAGGTGAAGATGTAAATCACATAAAAAATGTCCTTCGGATGAAGGAAGGTGAAGAAATCATCATCTGTGACAGTGAAGGTACGGATTATCATACCAGGATAAAATCCCTTGGGAGGGATGAAGTGGTTGCTGAAATCCTAAGTTCAGGAATATCGGAGGCAGAGATGCCATTCAGAGTTCATCTGTTCCAGGGACTTCCCAAAAAAGACAAGATGGAAATGATAATCCAGAAGTCTGTCGAACTCGGAGTTTTTAGGATAATTCCGGTTATGACAAAACGTGTCATCGTAAAGCTTGATGACAAGAAAAAAGAAGAAGCAAAAAACAAACGCTGGCAGGCTATATCGGAGAGTGCGGCAAAGCAGTCAGGCCGTGGAATAATTCCCGAAGTGTCGAACTGCATGAGCTTTAAAGAGGCGTTAAAAGCTGCCGGTGAAATGGATGTTGTTCTAATACCATATGAAAATGCAGACAGTTCTCCGGAAGGAATGAAGAAGTCACTTGAAATGATAAAAAACATCCCGGCCGGAAGTGATGTGGCAATATTTATAGGACCTGAAGGCGGATTTGAACCGACAGAAGTAGAAGAAGCTATAAACTCAGGAGCAAAAGAAATATCACTGGGCAAAAGAATCCTTAGAACCGAGACTGCAGGAATGATGTTACTCTCAGTTATAGGATTTCTAAATTCTTCTAATATTATATGATGATTAACCAATATCTTTGAGTATTATCATAAATCAGCTTGATAAGAAAAAGTTAATGATAGTCGATAATGGAAGGACAGGAATGGAAGCGTATTTGGATAATGCGGCAACCACTCGTGTGAGTGAAGCTGCATCGGAAACGGCCTTGAAAGTCATGAGGGAGGATTACGGAAATCCTTCGTCAAAACATATGAAGGGTTTTGAGGCTGAACAGTATATAAAAAAATCTGCGGAGATTATTGCGGGAACGTTAAAGTGCCAACCAAAAGAGATAATATTTACTTCGGGGGGAACCGAATCTAACAATATGGCATTGTGTGGTGCCGCCCTTGCCATGAAGAGAAGCGGAAACAAGATCATATCATCCTGCTTTGAACATGCTTCGGTTTATTCGCCGCTCATATCGTTAAAGGATTTTGATTTCGATGTGGAATTTGCTCCGGTGGATGAGATGGGGCATATTCGACTTGATGAACTGCTGAATATGATAGATGATAATACGACTTTGGTATCTATCATGTATGTAAATAACGAAGTCGGTGCAGTTCAGGATATAGCTGAGATATCAAAAGCAGTAAAAGCTAAAAAGCCCGATATCATATTCCATGTTGATGCAATTCAAGGCTACGGAAAATACAGGATAAATCCCAAAAAGGAAGGCATAGACCTCTTAAGCGTCAGCGGTCATAAAATTCATGCACCGAAGGGAAGCGGATTCCTTTATGCTGATGAAAAAGTGAAGCTTCGTCCTCTGATTTTCGGAGGTGGACAACAGAAAAACAGGAGGTCGGGAACCGAGAATGTTCCGGCTATAGCAGGACTTGGTGAAGCTGCACGTGAAGCATATGAGGATTTTGAAAAGAAGATAGATCATATTTATTCATTGAAGGAGCATTTCCTGAAAAGAATAAGTGAAGTACAGGGAACACATGTAAATGCGGTATATCCCTCTGATAAATGTATTCAAAACAATGCTTTATCTAAAGAAAAAGATTCAGATGGGAATGATGATACCGGATTAAATTCACTTATTAGAAAAACAGCACCTCATATAGTTAGTGTAAGTTTTGATAAGATAAAGGCAGAGGTACTGCTTCATGCGCTTGAAGAAAAGGGAGTATATGTATCATCGGGATCTGCATGTTCTTCAAATCATCCCGGAATCAGCAGCACACTTCAGGCTATAGGAGTTAAAAAAGAATTACTTGATTCAACCTTGAGGTTTAGTTTTTCAAGGTATACGACTATAGAAGAAATTGATTATTGCATTGATGTTTTGAAAGAACTGGTACCGATATACTCGAGATTTACCAGGAAATAAAAATCAATCAGAGGGACGGTTCTCTGATTGAAAATAGAAAGTAGGGAAGATATGAATTATAAAGCATTTTTGATTAAATATGCGGAGATAGGTATAAAGGGTAAAAACAGGTATGTGTTTGAGGATGCACTGTGTGACAGGATAGCAGAAAAACTGGCTAAAGTGGCCGATGGATTTACTGTAGTCAGGGAACAGGGCAGACTCAAAGTGAACTGTCCGGATGTATATGACTACGATGAAGCCATAGACCAGATGAAGAAAGTATTTGGTGTATGGGAGATATGTCCTGCTGTAGTGATAGAGGATGCTTCCTGGGATTCACTCACAAAAGGTGTGGGAGACTATGTAGAAGAAAGATACGGGAATACGCATCATACATTTAAGGTTGAAGCCAGACGTTCGGATAAATCATATCCCATCACTTCTCCTCAGATATGTGCGGATATGGGTGAATATATCCTGAACCGTTTCTCGGAATTCAAGGTAGATGTTCATAAACCTGAGATTGTTTTATATGTTGAGATCAGGAATTTTGCTTATGTATATTCGGAATCTGTAAAGGGTCTGGGCGGAATGCCTGTAGGTGCTAACGGACATGCCATGCTTCTGTTGTCAGGCGGTATAGACAGTCCTGTAGCAGGATATATGGTGAGCAAGCGTGGAGTTACCATTGATGCGGTTTATTTCCATGCACCGCCTTATACTTCGGAGAGAGCAAAACAGAAGGTAGTGGATCTGGCGAAACTTATCAGTGTATACACGGGTCCCATAAAGCTTCATGTAGTAAACTTTACAGATATTCAGCTGGCTATCATTGATAAATGTCCGAGGGATGAACTGACCATCATCATGAGAAGATATACGATGAGGATAGCTGAGCATTTTGCATATGAGAGAAAAGCTCAGGCGCTTATTACCGGCGAATCTATCGGTCAGGTGGCAAGCCAGACTCCCCAGAGTCTCATAGCTACCAATGCGGTTTGCACTCTTCCTGTATACAGACCGGTTATTGCATTTGATAAGCAGGATATAGTTGATATAGCTGAAAAGATAAACACTTACGAGACCTCAATCCAGCCTTATGAGGATTGCTGTACGATATTTGTTGCAAAGCATCCTGTAACGAAGCCTTATCTTCATATCATAGAGAGGTCTGAGAAGAAACTCACAGGAGTTATAGAGGAACTCGTCGAGAAGGCTATAAACGAGACTGAAGTTATAGAAGTGTCTGAAAATATGTGACAGTAAGAACCGTCCCTACTGTCACACGAAGAAATTCTTGACAAAAAGCATATGATGTATATTCATGGAAGGTTTTAGTATGGAACCACAGAATAATTCAGATTCTATAAAAATTCTCAGGTGTCCGAATTGTTTCGGTACCGTAGATTTTGTACCCGGAAAACAAAAAATAGTTTGTCAATTCTGTGGTTGTGAAGTTGATATAAATCAGGATTCTGATGATGGTGTTACGGAGTCAGTAAACCCT
>JAEEKN010000071.1 GCA_016282435.1 Lachnospiraceae bacterium
AAAAAGACAGAGTTATTGAACCTGGCTTGGTTAGACCTATTGCCGGCGGTGGTTATGAGATCATTTCAGGTCATAGAAGAAAACGTGCCTGTGAACTGGCGGGATTAAAGACCATGCCCGTACGTATACGTATTCTTGATGATGATCAGGCAACTATGGCAATGATAGAAACGAACCTCCAGCAAAGGGATGAGGTACTTCCCAGTGAGAAAGCCTTTGCATATAAGATGAAACTTGAGACAATGGCTCATCAGGGAAAAATATTGAATCAGGTAGAGGATGATTCAACTTCTCGACAAGTTGTCGAGAAGTTGGTGTCGGCTGATAAAATTGGAAAAGATTCCGGAGAAAGTGGAAGGCAGGTACAAAGATATATCAGACTGACAGAGCTTATAAGCCCCATACTTGATAAAGTTGATCTTAAGAAGATAAAGCTTAATCCTGCTGTTGAATTATCTTATCTGACCGAGGATCAGCAGAGAATTTTGTGGGATATAATGGAAGAAGAATCAGTTGTTCCGTCATTATCAAAAGCCAAGCAGTTAAAAGCACTGAGTCAGCAGAATAAGTACAACAGAGAATCAGTATATGCAATTATGGTCATATCGACAGCTAAAGAAAGGCAGATTACCATAAGCCATAATGCTATTGCAAAATATTTTGAACCGGATACAAGCAATGAAGAAATAGAGCGTATTATATATCAGCTGCTTGATGAATGGAACAAGAAAGGAGGAAGATAATGGATGAGCCGTTAAAACTAGATTATTTTTATGGTATAGAATCAGAACAGTTCACCTTTTATCGTGTTCCAAGGCTTTTAATAAAAGATGACAGATTTAAAAACCTCAGCAGTGATGCAAAGCTTCTTTATGGTCTTTTACTGGACCGTATGTCCCTTTCGATGCGTAATGGGTGGGTGGATGAACAGAACAGGACATACATAATATATAAGATAGGACATATTGCAGATGATCTTAACTGCAGCGAAGATAAAGCAGCAAGGGTACTCTCGGAACTGGATTCAAAAAAAGGAATTGGCCTTGTTGAGAAGGTAAGAAGAGGACTAGGAAAACCGGATATTATTTATGTAAAGAACTTCGTTGGATACATTAAAAGGGATAATGAGGAGCTTAGAAAAGAAGAAAAAGAGCCTGAAAACCCTTGTAGTTCCACTGAACCCGTAAAATGCGGTTTCAAGAAACCGCAAGGATGCGAATCAAGAAACCGCAAGAATGCAGATCAGGAACCCGCAGATCTGAGGGACAGGAACACGCAGGAATGCGAAACAGGAAACCGCAGGGATGCGGAACAAGAACCCGCAGAATATGGCTCTATAAATAAAACTAATATTAATAATACTGATTTGAGTAATAATGACTCTAATCATATCACTCTGATCTGGGCAGGAAAGAAAAGTATCCATGAGAAGATTGCTGAAAAAGAAAAACTAATCACCAAGAATGATAAGATGGATGAGATCAATGTACTTAATGCGTTGATAAAAAAGAATATCGAATATGATGCCCATATGAAGTATGAAGGACCTAATGAAAGAGAGCTATATGATGAAATGTACCAGATTATCTTTGAAACGGTATGCTTAAAAAACGGGACAGTCAGGATAGGAGGACAGGATTATCCTCATGAGATAGTCAAATCCCGTTTCTTAAAGCTCACAGGTGAACATCTGGAGTATGTACGGGAGAGTATGGAGAATAATACTACCACTGTCAGTAATATAAAGAATTATCTGATTACGGCTCTTTATAATGCTCCTGCGACGATAAATCACTATTATGAGCAGAAGTATAACAACATTTAGGACATTGAAAGAGGTGACAGATATGGCAGTATATTATTCACGTCCTAAGTTAAGAAGCCTTTCCCAGGGCTCACGTATAGCTTTTATCAGACAAGTGCGGCATATGAGTCAGCAAGTCTTTGGAGAAAGAATAGGTTTAGGTAAAGATCATGCTAGAACCCTTGTTTGTAGATACGAAGTTCAAGATAGGGATATAAAACCTGAAAGGCTCAAGAAAATAGCCGAAGTATTAAACGTGGATATGAAAATGATTGAGCGATGGAACTTTCGGGATCCGGAACATCTTTATTATGAGCTACTTTGGGTTGAAGAACTTTGTCCGGATTTATTCTATAGATATACCGGGACATCAATTCCGAATAATGATACACATAGAGTATTAAGTGAAAAATATTCAGAATGGCGGGAGATGAAAACAAAGTATCTAAAGGAGTATATCACTTACGAAAAATACTTAGATTGGAAATTTGGAAAATATAGCGATTCACGAATGGAGGACAAACAATGAGAAATTTTGTTCTAAAGATATTATTTCCTATAATTGGAATAGCCTTGTGGGTAGCGGTATGTATTCCTATATGTAATAGACCGATCGGTTTCAATTACTTCCTGTTCTGGATCCTTGCAGGATTCCCATTCGGAATACGGTTCATGTGCCTAAAGCTTGTACCAAAGAGCTATGGGCTTACAGGTGCAGTCGGAGTATTTGCCCTTAACGTTGTTATTGGAGCACTTGCAGGTGG
>JAEEKN010000072.1 GCA_016282435.1 Lachnospiraceae bacterium
GTCTGCACCTTCAGGGGCTCGAACCCTGGACACCCTGATTAAGAGTCAGGTGCTCTACCAACTGAGCTAAAGGTGCGTTTCTTGTCTCTCACAAGCACAAGCGATATTATATACTCCTCTTTTAGAAAAGTCAAGTACTTTTTTAAAAATTTTTTAAAATAATTTTTTATCGGTTTACGAATGTCCAAGAATCCCCTATTTTAAGGTATTCACGGCGTATCATTCATTTTCAGCCCATAGCCATAAAACACAAAAATCCCCGTCTTCAGACGAGGATAACACTTTTAGTATCCAGACCTTACATACCTAAACACTCATATCAAAATTACTTCCTACATTCGGATTCACACTGGTTTCCATCATGGATTTATTCATCATATTTATCATGGCAGCACTGGCCTGTTCCTGTACATCCAGACTTTTATCAAGAACTGCCACGCTTATATCGTTATGTACCTTCGTATCCGACCACGCAAGAGATAATGCTCCTATATCCATGCCTCTACCTCCGTGAAATATCCAAATCTGAGTTTCTAGAAAACTTTACTCCATCCGGGAAATTTTAACTTAGCCAACAACCTTATGCCACTATATATTTATACATTCAGCTTTATAAAATATATTACTCATAACTCTATATCTAGAATACCACGATATTCAGCACAATGCAAGTTAAAGAAAAATAAACAATATCCTACTTCAGACCCAGGTATCTCGCTACTTTCAGAACCAGCAGCTGTGTCTTCGCATCGGGCAACTCCCCGTTCATAGCCATCTCAACCGCCTTCTCTATAGGTATACGGTCGGGCTCAATAAATTCATCCTCATCCAGTTCCAGATCACCGGACTCCGCATCTACATGGCAGAAGTAGAGACGGTCTATCTCCGAACAAATACCGGGCGTCGGATACATATTCCCCATCGGTACCCAGTCCTTGCCCGTACAGCCGGTCTCCTCCTTCAGTTCTCTCTGTGCAGTCTCAAACGGATCCTCACCCGGCTCAAGTTTACCGGCCGGAAGTTCCAGGCATACTTCATTAAATGGGTATCTGAACTGTCTTCCAAACAAAAGCTCGTTATCCTTCGTAAGAGCCGCTATACAGACTCCTCCGGGATGTTCCACGACTTCCCTGTACCCAGGCTTCCCATTAGCAAGTTCTATATCATCCACATGTACATGGATAATCCTGCCGTCAAAGACAGGTTTTACCGATATTGTTCTTTCATTCAAAGTCATTATCCTTCTTATATCCGGTCCATCTTATGCGGTGACCAGAATTTCCTCCCCCTCGATGCTATCACATATACAACACGGTCGGAGTACCCAGTACCCCGACCGATAATTTTTTAGGTCAATGTCACCTTGAAAACACCTTCCGCGTTTCCTAGGCAACTATACGATGCTCCGCATCTACTTTGTTTTATAATCAAAAATCACAGTTTCTGGGTGTTCTGGGATAAGGAATGACATCTCTGATATTCTCTACACCAGTGAGGTACATGATAAGTCTTTCAAATCCCATACCAAAACCACTGTGGATACATCCACCGTACCTACGGGTATCAAGATACCAGTCGATACCGGACTTGTCCACGCCCATCTCTTCCATTCTCTCCAGAAGCTTATCCAGGTTCTCCTCACGCTGGCTTCCGCCCATAAGCTCACCTGCCTGGGGAACCAGAAGGTCAACGGCTGCTACAGTCTTGTTGTCGGGGTTCACCTTCATATAGTAAGCCTTTATCTCTTTAGGCCAGTTTGTAACGAATACAGGGCCGTTAAAATAGTCTACCAAATACTTCTCATGCTCTTTTGCGATATCCTCACCGTAGTCAGGCTCAAACTCCCACTTTACATCTGCCTTCTTTAACAGGTCTATCGCATCGTGATGGCAGATTCTGGTAAACTTTGCGTTTATTATCGCATTGAGCTTATCCTTCAGTCCCTTTGCTACGAACTTGTCGCAGAAGTCAATCTCCTCAGGACATCTCTCCATTACATACTTTACTACGAACTTCAGCATGTCTTCTTCGATATCCATGAGTCCCTGAAGATCACAGAATGCCATCTCCGGCTCTATCATCCAGAATTCATTTGCATGTGTCTGGGTGTTGGAGTTCTCGGTTCTGAATGTGGGACCGAAAGTATATATATCACCAAAAGCCATGGCAAATGTTTCGCCCTGAAGCTGTCCGGATCCTGTGATAAACGACTGTTTTCCGAACAGGTCCTTGCTGAAATCAACCTTTCCGTCTTCGGTCATGGGAAGATCGTTCATGTTGAGTGTTGTGATCTTGAACATCTGATCCGAACCCTCGCAGTCCGCACCAGTGATAAGGGGTGTATGCACATATACATAGCCTCTGTCCTGGAAGTATGTATGTACAGCCATAGCAGCTACACTACGTACTCTGAACACAGCGCTGAACAGATTCGTACGAGGACGAAGATGTGCCACGGTACGCAGGAACTCTCTGGTATGCCTCTTGGGCTGGATGGGATAGCTCTCGGGACAGTCACCGAGAACCTCTACTGACTTAGCCTTTACCTCAAAAGGCTGCTGATTCTCGGGTGTAAGCACTACTGTACCTACTACCTTCACGCTCATGCCGACCCTGATCTTCGATATATCATCAAAATTCTCTATTCCCTGCTCATATACTACCTGCAGGTTTTCAAAAAATGAACCGTCATTTATATTCAGGAAGCCAAACTGTGCCTGTGACCTGTTGGTACGAACCCATGCGCATACCGTCACATCTTTCGAAGCAAATTCCGACGTGTTTCTGAATAATTCTTTAATCTTAGTCCTCTTCATAAACAAAACCTCCTGAAATGTTCTATATCTTTAAAAATAAAAAAGATAGTACCATAATACCATCTTTTTTATAAATTTCAAGTATTTTTTTATAAAA
>JAEEKN010000073.1 GCA_016282435.1 Lachnospiraceae bacterium
CCCCTTCATCGGGATGGAGGCTATGATATCGCAATGCTCTTTTACAAGTCTTGAGACTCCTTCTCCCTCATTGCCTATTACGAGACCTATGGGACCTTTTAGATTACACTTATACATGCTCTCTCCGCCCATGTCACCGCATACAAACCACAGGCCTTCCTTTTTCAGTTCCTCCATGGTAGCCGTAAGGTTCGTCACCTTCGCTACGGGAGTATAATTCAAAGCTCCGGCACTGGTCTTTGCAACTGTGGAAGTCAGACCCGCAGCCCTTCTTTTGGGTATAATCACTCCGTGTGCCCCGCAGAGATTCGCGGTTCTGATGATAGCGCCGAGGTTATGAGGGTCTTCTATACCGTCCAGAAGGAAAATAAACGGTGCCTCACCTTTTTCTTTTGCCCTGTCAAGTATTTCGCTCACATCGGCATAATCATAAGCCGCCGAATATGCTATCACTCCCTGATGATTATGCGTCTGCGACATCTGGTCCAGCTTTTCCTTATCCATAAACTGGATCACTGCGTCGGTCTTTTTCGCTTCACGCAGTATAGTATTTATCGGACCGTCGTTTAGGCCCTTCTGAACGAATAGCCTGTCGATCGTCCTTTTTGCTCTGAAGGCTTCGAGTACCGCATTTCTGCCCTCCAAAGTCAGTTCTTCGAATCTCATTTTCACTCTCCAAATCTTAATTCTCCAGACCGCGGATACCTATATCCACCAGCTCCGTGATCCTGTCTATTTTACCATCGAGATACAGGAATCCCAGCATCGATTCAAATCCCGTAGCCACGCGGTAGTCATTGACGGTTCCGCTCTTCGCCACACTTCCCGACTTCGCATTACGGCCTCTCTTAAAGTAAGACACTTCTTCTTCCGTCAGCTTTTCTTCTATAATATGATATATCTTAGCCTGTGTCGGAGCCTTGGCATATCCCGAAGCCTTCTTGTTCAGGCTGTCCACATGGCTCATACCGCTGTCGACCAGCCTGGTTCTGATGATAAGCTCGTAAATGGCATCTCCGAGATATGCAAGAGTCAAAGCCGGAATCTGACGTATGTCCTTTATCCCGCTTTTTTCACCGTCATGACCACTTAACACAGTTGTTTTTTCAATAATCGAATTAATATCCATCTTTTTTACTTATTTCTGTAAAATATTTATGCCAGATGCCACTTTACGCCTTCACGGGTATCTTCCAGAACAACGCCCTTTTCAAGCAGTTCGGCACGTATTCTGTCAGCCTCTGCAAAGTTCTTTTCCTTCTTTGCAGCCTTACGGAGTTCTATCTGCTCTAAAATATACTTTTCAAAATCAGCATCAACCTTAGGTCCTGCCACTTCTTTTTCCACTGTAAGGTCAAGTCCCAGCACCTTATCAAAGCTTTCTATAAGAGCCAGCTTGTCTGCAGCAGCGATATCAGCCTTTAAAACATCATACACCAGAGTAGTAGCCATGGATGTGTTAATATCGTTACCTATAGCATCCTTGAATTTTGCATCGTACTCGTCAAAGATAGCCTTGTTAACACCCGCACCATTAGCTTTTGCTGCTTCAGCCTTTACCTCAAGGCATCTCTTCTTCAGCTTCTGATAAGCTGCATTTGCATTATCAAGATTCTCAAAAGAAAATTCCAGAGGCTTACGATAATGTGACTGAAGGCAGAAAAATCTGTAAACCAGAGGATCGTACCCTTTCTCCTCAAGTACGGATACGGTAAGTATCGTACCTTTCGACTTGCTGATCTTTCCATCCTTATCATTTAAGTGATGAACATGGAACCAGTAGTTGCACCACTTGTGTCCGAGGTATGACTCACTCTGAGCTATCTCATTCGTATGGTGAGGGAAGATATTATCCACGCCGCCGCAATGGATATCCATGTATTCGCCCAGATGCTTCATGCTGATGCACGAGCACTCGATATGCCATCCGGGATATCCGACACCCCAGGGGCTGTCCCACTTTAATGCCTGATCCTCGAACTTCGACTTTGTAAACCAGAGAACAAAATCATTCTTATTACGCTTGTTGGTGTCCTCGGTTACATCATCTCTCACGCCCACCATGAGCTCATCCTCATTCTGGTTACCGAATACATAATACTCCTTCAATTTGGATGTATCGAAATAGATATTCTCTCCTGCCTTGTATGCGTATCCCTTTTCGAGAAGAACCTCGATCATATGGATAAATTCCGAGATGCAGTTAGTCGCAGGCTCTACCACATCGGGCGTCTTGATGTTCAGTTTCTTGCAGTCTGCAAAAAATGCATCAGTATAGAATTTAGCCACTTCCATGACCGTCTTATGTTCGCGCTTTGCGCCCTTTAACATCTTGTCCTCGCCCGTATCGGCATCACTTGAAAGATGTCCCACATCTGTGATGTTCATTACACGCTTGACATCATAACCTATATACCTCAAAGTCTTCTCCAGTATATCCTCACAGATATAACTTCTCAAGTTACCGATATGAGCAAAATGATACACGGTAGGACCGCAGGTATACATAGCCACCTTACCCTCTACATTGGGCACAAATTCCTCGACTTTTTTTGTCAGCGTGTTATAAATCTTCATACTCTTTTCCCATCCTGTTCTTATAATATTTATCTTTTATCAGACCTCAAAGCTTTCGCTCGGTCAGCAGCTTTCTCATATCAACAAGCTCTTCCTTTATCTTCCTGTTCTCGTCACGGAGTTCATTCAGATATGCCATCACAGGGTCCGGAAGGTCTACCTGATCCATGGTCTCCCTGGGGATCCTCATATTATCTCTTTTTACGATCCTGCCCGGAACACCTACCACCGTTGAATTCGGAGGAACCTCCCGAAGCACTACGGAGCCTGCGCCTATCATGGAATTCTCGCCCACGGTAAACGATCCTAAAACCTTTGCTCCCGAACCTATCATAACATTATCTTTTACGGTAGGATGACGCTTGCCCTTCTCTTTACCGGTACCGCCCAGTGTCACGCCCTGATACAGCGTCACATTATCTCCAACTATGGCAGTCTCACCAATAACTACACCGGTTCCGTGATCTATAAAAAATCCTTTACCTATCGTAGCTCCCGGATGTATCTCTATACCGGTCCTTCTGACCGTACACTGTGACACCAGTCTGGCCAGAAAATAATGTTTTTTAAGATAAAGCTTATGTGCCACACGATGCCATATAATAGCTCTGAAGCTCGGATAAAGCAATACTTCCGCATTCGTCCTGATAGCGGGATCGCGTTCTTTTATAACCTCTATCTCTTCTTTTACAAAATCAACGAAACCCATGATTAAACAGCCTCTGAAATTTTCCGTTTAATTAACTGCAGCCCTGCATATAGTGCAAGGCTGCAGCCACATAAAACATTAATCAAATATTCTCCATGCACAGATGAAGTTTCTTCTCCACCAGTTGCCCATCGTTCTTTCAACAATCTTGCCGTTTGAAGATGATGCATCTATAACGACGCCGTTTCCGGCACCGATACCAACATGGCCGTATACAACGATGATATCACCCTTCTTGATACTGTCGAAATCTGTGATCTTCTTGTACTTACCAACAGTTCTCCAGTTATAAGAAGTCAGATAACTCTGCTTTACTCCTATCTGGTTCAGACACCAGTATACGAATCCTGAACAGTCGAATGTATTAGGTCCCTTTGAACCCCATACATACTTGCAGCCCTTCTTCGATCTGGCAACTGCGATAAGATCGTCAGGAGACAGGTTGTAAGATACCTTACCGCCGCCATCACCTGAGCCGCCACCGCCGCCTCCGCCGCCGGAACCGCCGCCGTTACCTGAACCTCCGCCGGAACCGCCGGAGCCTGCCTTTACAACACTTGTTCCGGTCAGCTTCGCCATAGTCTTGGCACCAACGTTACCGTCAGCTGAAAGACCGTTGTTCTGCTGGAACTTCTTTACTGCCTTTTCGGTAATGTCACCGAAATATCCTGTATCACAGCCCTTTTCAAGATATCCGTACTTGATAAGCAGCTGCTGAACTCTCTTTACATTATCACTCTGATCACCGAGCACAAGACCGTTCGATCTGGCACTTCCGCTCTTTAATGCCGCTCTGGTAGAAGGTCCCAGGAAACCGTCCACGATACAGTCGTTACGTGCCTGGAACTGCTTAACTGCTGCTAATGTATCCTCACCATAGAAACCGTCGGGAGTGGTAGTAAGATATTCCAGTTCCTTAAGTCTCTTCTGGCACTCAAGAACCACATCACTCTTATCACCGAACGATATAAGATTTGCCTTGACGTTCTCACTGTATAAAAGTTCGAAAGTCATAACACCGATCTTACCGTCAGCTGTAAGTCCGTTAGCTGCCTGAACAGCTTTAACTGCAGCTTCGGTATCATCACCGAAGTGCCCTGTAACAAGTTCAGACTTAGCCAGATAACCCAGTTCATACAAACGGGACTGAACACGTCTGACATCATCACCGTCCAGACCCTTCTTAAGCAAGTATGACTTGGCGTTTTCATCAAACAGCATTGCCAGGGACTGCTCACCGATAATACCGTCCTGTTTCAGGTCGTTCTGACGCTGGAACAACTTTACGGATTCCATCGTAACGGGACCGTAATGTTCCGTAGGCTCGGCAAATTCCATGAAGCCCAGCTGCATCAGACGTTCCTGCAGCTTTGCAACGCTCACATCGTCGGTTCCCTCATAATATACAGAAAGGAAAGTAACGGGTTCTTCCTCGTCCGTCTCGGGATCTCCGTCCTCCAAACCGTCATCTTCACCGTCAAGCACAAGACCCGAATCATCGGTTCTTTTGTATCCCAGCATTTCCAGATACTTTTGTCTGTTTTCATAATCAGCGAGTAAAAGGTTTGCATTTTCTATAGCATTGTCCACTATCGACTGCAGATCTTCGACCGGTTCTTCGGTAGGCTCCGGTACGTCGGTCACTTCAGGAGTACCGGTCACATCGTTACCGGATCCTATATCCCCCGATTCAGGATTTTCATCGGACCTGTTGTTCTCGCCTTTTTTTATACTCTCGGAGATCATCTCCATGGTGTTGGGCAGACCGCCCTGAACTACAGCGTTGTCCGGTATCTCGGTAGTCTCACCGTCATTGATCATTACGGTTTTTCCCGTATCATCTGATACCGTCATTACTCCTTTATATGCGGTTTCATTGTCCGCACTTAGTTTTGAATAGCCCAGAAGTCCTCCCAAAGCGGCAACCAGTACGA
>JAEEKN010000074.1 GCA_016282435.1 Lachnospiraceae bacterium
AATCATTCTCAGATGTTCCGTGCTATGGACGAAGCAAGAGAAAAAGCAGAAAAGATTAAGGAGCAAGCTGAAAAGTATGCTCCGAAGACTGCTGAGGAACGAATTGAGGATATGATCGAAGAGGCAACCGGCTCAGATGAAAATGAAGGAATGATGTCGGAAATGCAGGAGGAACTTTCAGATGCGGCTGAGGAGATGCAGGAAGCCCTTGAAGAGAATATGGAAAAAACTACAGAGACTTTAGAGGAATATCTGTCTGAAATGGTCGCTGAAGCAGAATTAGTTCCTGACGGAGAGGGTGTGAAAGTTTTGGATGCTGGTATGATGATAGAAGATGACGGTAAGTTACCTCATTATAAAAGAATTGACATTTTAATATAGAAAATTATAAACATATTTTGAAGAAATAACAACAGAAGGAGGAAGAAATAATGTTCGTGCCATCGATTTCAAGTAATGGTTTTAGTAACGCTGTTTCTACGGGCAAAAGTACTAATAATGCTTCAAAACCTGTGTGGGATGGAAAAAAGTCTTATACATATTTAGAGGATATGAATAAAGCAGGGCTTGATTATGGTGCACAGGCAACAAAATATTATACTTCAAAGACATCAGCTGATGGAGAGATGTCTGTAGAAGACCTGAAAAAGCAGATAGGAGAGTGGTTCTCGGAATATACCCTTACAGATCGTGAACCTAAAAATGTAGTTAATGGAAAGCATTATCTCTATATAGACGATAGTCAGCTGAATAAAATGGCGAAAGATCCGGCTTATAGAGCAAAGGTTTATGGACTGATGGACCGTGAGATGGAGACCGGAAAAGAATATACCCTGACATACAGTGATGGAAGGAAAAAGACTTCACATTGTACCGGAAGTATATTTTCACTTTGTGAGAAGAATAAAAAATATGCTTGTGCAGATGGAATACCATATCTAGGCAGTTGCAATACAGATGCGGGCTGGTCAACTTCTGAGTCTCATATTCAAGTAAGGAATATGAGTTTCTTATATGATAATCTTGATCCTGCAAAGTCAGCCAGAAAAAGCAGGACTATGGCTGCAAAGGAACAGGCAAAGCAGTTAGAGAAAAAGAGAGCCGAGAAAAAGAAAGTTGAGAAAGAAGAAGCAGCTAAGGAAGAGAAAAAACGCGTAGAAAAGAAGAAAGAAGCTGAGAGGATAGCCAAAGAAGAACTTATCGAAGAACAGATTAATAAGAAAGATTCTGTTTTGGATAATACACTTATAAAAGCAGGTAAACTTCTCTCTGGAAATTATGTTGATATAGAAATATAAAGAAGAGGCAGGTTATAAATATGACAATAAACGGAATAAGCGGACAAAGCTATGGCTCAAAACCTTTTATGATGGATATGGGTTCTGATTCGACTAGTAAGAATCTTCAGAGCCAGATAGCAAATGCTCAGAAGCAGATACAGGAGCTTGCGTCGAATAAAGAGATGTCACCGGAAGACAAGATGAATAAGCGAAAAGAAATCCAAGAGCAGATAAATGAACTTCAGAATCAGCTGCGTCAGCATCAATTAGAGCAAAGAAAAGAGAATCTTCAAAAAAGTTCATCTTCTATGGAAGATATGCTCGGAGAAAGCAGACAGAACAGTCAGCCATCAGCAGGTGGCACAGGGTTGTCAGGTGGAAGTATGCAGGCGATTTTGTCAGCGGACTCCGCTATGTCACAGGTAAAAGCACAAGGGTCAGCCAGGGCACAGGTAAAAGGCAGAGCAGAAATCTTAAGGTCGGAAATTAAACAGGATGGTGCCCGTGGAGCCAATGTTGAAAAGAAGCAGGAACAGCTTGCTGAGATAGAGGCACGTGCACAAAAACTTGAAAATGTGATCGTAGAACTATCGGGTGACGGGTTAGCTGCTTTTAAGGAATATAAAGAGAAAGCATATCAGTCAGAAGACTCTTCAAGAAAGATACCGGATGAATACATAAATCAATTAGATAATCTGCATGTTTTAACAGATGAGGAACTGAAGAGAGTAAGAAATTCTCATAATGGAGAAAAAATTCTTTCTGACATGCAGGAGTCTGATCCAAAGGCTTTCAAGGAGTATCAGTCTCTAAGAGAAAAAAGTAAGAATGAAGGTTTTAATCCATATGATAATGAAGTACTGTTTATGGTAAAATGGCAGATGAAAAAAGATCTTCCTCAGCTTGAAGCATGGAAAATGATGGAATCATAATGATTATTATGTCCCTGAAAAAACTGTTCCAAACGTCTAAAAATGTCCTTGAAAAAACTGCTCCAAATGCCTAAAAAGGTCCTTGAAAAAACTGCTCCAAACGCCAAAAATACCCTTGAAAAAACTGCATATTATGTTATAATGTCATTGAAAGGGGGCGTGTTTAGGTGTTTAGAAGAAAAGCATATGATTTATTGTTGGATTGGAAGAAGAATTATTCAAATAAATATGCTGCTATGCTCGAAGGAGCCAGACGAGTTGGCAAATCAACTATTGCTGAAGAATTTGCAAAAAATAACTATAAATCATACATAAAGGTAGATTTTGCAAATGTCAGAAGTGATGTTCTGGAAGTATTTGATGATATTGCATCACTTGATGTTTTTTTTCTCCGTCTTCAGACAGCTACAGGAACTACACTTTACAGAGGCGAATCGGTCATTATATTTGATGAAATCCAAAGGGCACCCAAGGTAAGACAGGCTATAAAGTATCTGGTTGCAGATGGCAGGTACAATTATATAGAAACAGGGTCTCTTATAAGTATAAAAAAGAATGTAAAGGATATCGTGATCCCTTCAGAAGAGTACTTCATACAAGTATATCCAATGGATTATGAAGAGTTTTTAGAAGCAATCGGGAATGATACTTATAATGTTTTGCGTGAATTATATCGTACAAACAAGTCTGTTGGAGAGAAACTTAACCGTAAGTTAATGCGTGACTTCAGAATATACATGGCAGTGGGCGGAATGCCACAGGCTGTAGATGCTTATGTTGAAGGCGGAGACTTTAAAAAAATAGATAATGTTAAACGTGGAATACTTAAATTATACGAAGAAGATTTTTATAAAATAGACAATTCTGGACGTTTGTCCAGGATGTACAATTCAATTCCTGGACAGCTGAGCATGAACAAGAAAAGATATGTGATATCTGCAGCGACAGGAAAAAGAATAACCAGAAAGGATAAGGAAATATTTTCGGAATTACTTGATTCCAAAACAGTTTTGATTTCTTATAATACTACAGATCCCAACGTATCCCTTTCACAGGCTATAGATCAAGAACACTATAAGATGTATCTTTCAGATACGGGATTATTTACATCGTTACTTTTTAATTCGGCTGATAAGATGCATACCAGTATATACTCAAAACTTTTAAGTGACACATTGGATACAAATTTGGGATATCTGTATGAAAATGCTGCTGCTCAGATAATTACAGCGAGCGGTAACAGGCTGTTTTACCATACATGGAAAAAAGAAAACAGTATACATGCTTATGAGATTGATTTTCTGGTGGCATCAAGAGCAAAAATAGTACCGATAGAGATTAAGTCATCCGATGTGAACACGCATAAATCGATAACAGAATTCAGTAAAAAGTACTCCGGAAAGGTGCTTAAGCAGTTCCTGTTTTCTCAGAAAGATGTGCGCCACATGGAACAGCTCATGTTTAAGCCTATATATATGCTTCCTTTTGCTATGGAAGATCTATTGGAATAATTGGTTTTATAATTAAGGGGCTGTGAAGAATGGGACAATTTTTAGTCCCATTTTTTCACAGCCCCATTTGATGCATTAAAACAGATTGATGACAGAGGTTATGATCATGAATTAAAAGCTGAAGGAGTAATAAGCATTCTTAAATTAGGGATAGCATTTTCGGGAAAAAAAGTGATAATACGGACGGATTGACAGTATAAAAAGAAAATGGTTCCCAAGAGTGATGAAATACCTAAAAGAATCCATTATAATAACCTTAAGGAAGGAGGACCGTATGCAGAGCTCAAAAAGAAACCTGTTGTTGTTTATCGGCCTCCTTGTGCTTGCGGGGCTGTTTCATGTAATAGAACATACGATACATGACATAAGTGCACTGGGGGATCCGCACTACGCAGTCGTTACTCTGTTCTTCTGCCTGGAACTTGTGATCTACACGGTACTTATCATATTCTGGATACAGTCGGTACACACCAGACTGCTCCCGTCACGAGCCAGAAACTATATGGTGATAGTGGCACTGCTCATGATATTCTATCTGGTACTACGTGCGTATAAATACCGTATAGCGGGAGAAGATGCGGGACTGAGGCTTTCATGGTACGCTTACTATATCCCCATGACATTTATACCTGCCCTGTTCCTTATGGTTTGCATCCGCATACAGAGAGGTGCTGCAAAACCAAAGGTGGACGAACGGATCTTTCTGATCCCGGCGGCAATCCTTTCCGGCTTGATCATAACCAACGACCTGCATCATCTGGTGTTTGTGCCGGAGCCGGGCTTAACCAACTTTATAGGAAAATCCGGGACATACACATACCGAGTAACCTTCTATATCGTATACGCCTGGATAGTACTGGCAATACTGGCAGGCATTATCTTACTCATAAAGACTTTTGGACTGAGGCAAAAAAGAAGACTGTTGTATCTGGGAGGGATAATATCCGTTTGGCTGATACTTACACTGCTACATACCTTGAAACAATATATAGAATTCACACCGCCATACGAATCACCCGAGATAAATATATTTACAATGCTGGCCGTTTTCGAGTTCGCCATTAGGCAAAGGCTTATACCTTATAACGAAAACTACGCCGGCTTTTTTGCGAGTCTGCCCATGCCGGTGATGATCACCGACAAAAAGTTCCTCCCTGTATACCGCTCGGCAGGCAGCATCGATCTGGAGCCGGCCGTATTGGCTGAAGCACTTAAAGCTCCAATATATCCCATACCCGACGGAAAGCTCTCCGGCAGAACTATCCGCGGAGGATATACCTTCTGGATAGAGGATGAGAGTGATATCCGCCACGCAAACGAAGAACTGAATGAAGCCAACGAACTGCTCGAAAGTGAAAATACTCTTATAGAGTACGAAAACAATCAGAAAGAAGAAAATGCATACCTGCGCCTGCACCACCATATTTACCACGAGATAGCGCAGGAGATGTACCCCTGCCAGAAAAGGATAGAGGACCTCTTAAACGAAGCAAAGCCCGGTACAAAAGACTTCTTAAGTATCGTAGCCGAAGTATCAGTACTCAATGCATTCGTAAAAAGAAAAACCAATATGCTCCTTGTAGCATCGGAGCACGACATGATAGACCTAAACGAGCTGCTGCTCGCTATATCGGAGTCAGGCAAGTATCTGGAGTTCGTAGGACTAAAAACCTCAGTGGATGAGAGCGGATTTATAGTCCCCACGGCTAAAGACGGATCTAAAGCCTTCCCCTTGAGGACTGATCGAACCACGAAGTGGTTTGATGCCCGTCTGGCGAAGACAAGGTGCCCCGAAGGGGCGGATGAGGTGGAAAATACCCTCCCCTCCGACACTGTCATAGCCCTCTATGACACTTTCCAGCTCCTTACCGAACAGCTGATAGGACATGCCACACTTCTCATGATCTCATACGGCTCGGAAGGCCTGAGACTCGCTGCAGATACGGATATAGATATAAATACAGGATATGCACCGTTCCCTGTAAGCCTAGAACAGCAGGATGACATACTGTTCATGACTATAAAAGCCATACCGTTAGAAAAACGCCATAAACGCGTAACCACAGCCGCACAGGAAAAGCAGCCGGAGCAGAAAGGCGGTGAGTGACATGACTATATGGGAATCAATGAATACAGGTCTTGGAGAACTGCTCGTAACCTGCGCTATGCTCATCATGCT
>JAEEKN010000075.1 GCA_016282435.1 Lachnospiraceae bacterium
ATTATCCTTTCTAAAAGTACTCCGGCTGTTTCCGATGCATAAACTATAGCAAGTGTAAAAGACAATTCTTGTCATTCTATCCATTTTCTAAAATAAAAAGCCAAAAAGCATATAAGCTTTTTGACTTAACTCTTAATGATTCACTTTATACCTCAAACCTTGCCACTTTACCCCACGGCGGTTCTTCTGCTTCCTCATTGTTTATCATCCACAAAACAGGTATTCCGAGCCTAACACTTTCGTCCGGATAATCGCAATATCCGTCTGTGATCACTATTACCTCATCAGGGAGTTCTTCACTCATATTTTCACCCATGTACCTGAACACTTCCGAAAAGCTTGTTCCACCCCTTCCTACCGGTTTTACATTTAACAGTTCATCCACGCTTTCTATAGGTATCGGCTCTGTTACTTTTACATCAAAATAACTTAACGTGGCACTGAACTTCCCATCAAACTGTTCTATACAACCTTTTATCTCAGAAATTGCTGCCATCACTGCTTCATCACTTACTGACCCCGATGCGTCTACTGCTATCCAGATACCTTTTATCTTCTCATCCTTCTCATTAAAATCCGGAAGGAAGAAAGGACTGTCATCAAAGCGTCTGTCCGGCGGGATAAAAGAATAATCTACCACATCCTCTTGTATAAACTCCTGCAGTATGGTTCTCCAGTCTACCTTTGGCTCCTTTAGTTCCTTAAGCAGCATCTCGGCAAACAGGGGGATGTCGCCATAGTCTTTACTGTTCTTTTTTATTTCTTTTGAGCTTTCAGGCTGCTCCTCCATTTCAGCTCTTTTAGCCATGAGCTCACATGCCGTACAAATAGCTTTCTTCCACTTGTCTACATTCTGCTTTTTTTCTTTGTCTCCAGTCTGTTCTTTATCATCGTCAGATATCTCGGATTCAGGATGTGAATCCCAACCTTTTTTTAAGGATGAAATCTTTTTACCTTTTATATTATTTTCCAGATCTTCTTCATCATCAAATGATAAGGTATGATTACCCACTATTTTAAGGTTGCTCTTATCTCCTTTTTTATCCTCCTCGTTTTCCTCGATTTTAACTTTAAGCATTTCGCATACTTCTTCTACGGTATATTTCCAGCCTTCATCTCCATTAGGTGTCAAATGGGGCTGCACACCACCGTGACCCTTAAGTGATATCGATGAAGTCAGGCCTCGCTGAGACCTTAAAATATTGGAATTAACTACTATATCCGAAGCTATATCATACTCATCTTTTTTCATGTTGCCTCTGCGTTCCAGATGGTTAAGTACCTGATGCAGCAACAGGTGCAGCATTACATATTCAAGTTCGCTGTCACTGATACCGGCCAAAAACTCCGGATTAAATACCAGCTTATCCTCCTCAGCCCAGGCAGTCTCATATTCATTCCCAAGACCGATTTTGGCATTCATCAAAAGCATCCCATAAAACCCGTTGGTACATAGCAGCCTCATCCTTGCCTTTAGTATTCTTCTGGTATAAGCTTGGATATCTGCATTAGATAATTCCATTCAACAACCGTCCTTTCGTTTCAGCCCACTTCATAAACAACGGTATGTTCATCAAATTGCTTTTGAATTCTTCACTTATACTCATATAATTCTTCATCATTAAAACAGAGAAATCCGGCGGAAAACTCTGCGCATATTTTAAAGAGTTTGTTATCCCGTTGATATCATCCGTATGATTCCTTGCATATATTGTCATAGATGATATCACCGAATACAGTTCACTTGGGGAGAACTTCTTAACTGCAGACGTATCTGCCTTTCCGGAAAAAATATCATTTACATCAGGCAGGCTACCATATACATCACACCATGTTCTGAACTCTGATGCCGCGCCTATACCAACCAGACCGGATATCATCTGAAACACTGTGTTTACATCATCATCTATATTGTTCAGTAAGTTACTTACCATCTCCCAAGATCTGGGAGTGGCAAAGGCCAGTTCTTCAGACGAAGCATTAAAACTCATCAGAGCATTTCTTTTCTCTGTAAGGTATCCTATGACCTTTGCGTTTATGCCTTTGTTTTCTGCCCATTCCTTCCATGAATCAAAGCTTATATCTACCTCAAGATGAAGGAGTCTGTTTGCTAAAGCCTTAGGCATTTTGAACGCTACGGACTTGTCCGTCACACGATTGCCCGCTGCTATGACTATGCAGTTATCAGGCAGTTTGTGCTCGCCGACTGTCCTGTCAAGTGTTATCTGATAAGCTGCTGCCTGTACCGACTGAGGAGCTGCAGATATCTCATCAAGAAACAGGATATTGATCACATTTTCACTCTCATCCATCTGGAATATCTTCGGTTTCAGCCATACCGCAAGGGTTTTATCTTCATTTGATGTCGGTATACCGCGCAGGTCTATGGGATTGAACAAAAGGAGTCTCACATCCGTGACATTTACTTTCTTCCCTGTTTTTCTTTCTATTTCATGAGCAATCTCTCTTACTCCCTGAGATTTACCTACTCCTGGCGGTCCCCACAGCATCACGGATGGCATAAGATTCACCGGTCTTTTGTTATTGATAAGGGTACTGTATGCTGCAGACAGTTCATCCACCATCTGACCTATGGTCATGCCCGGCAGATTTGATAATTTTAATTCCTGTCCCATGGTATATCTCCTTTTACTTGTTTACATTAAGCTTTTCATCTATTTCTGCAAGCTCTATACGTTTTTCTTCTATTTCTTTTTTGTAATCCTTACCATTGGTGAGCTCATTTTCCAGATACTCTATCTTAGCTGCACCATCATTTACAGCTTTTTCCATGTCAGCATATCTTAAGTCAAGTTCAGCTATGCATTTATCGATATTTTCAAGTGCTCTGGTATTCCTGTTTATTATACGCACCTGATACCTGCCCGAACGAGTAATTGTTACTACGGGATTGTTGGTATACGCTGCCTTGGGTACAGTGATACTGAAGCCTCTGTATTCCGCAATTAGCTTATCCTCCCGTTCAGGTTCCTTACGGTAGGTTTCTTTATATATTTCATTTCTTAATGCGGTCAGTTCATCACGAGTATACGACCAGATATTAGCAGCAAAGAAATCAGCGTCATCTCTTACCTGTGGCATCATGTCTTTTATGATCTTTATCCTGGATTCCGTCTCAACCAGGTCATGTTGGTTTATCTCAGCTTGTGTTTCCGCTTTTTTCTGCAGCATGATGAATCTGGAGAGTTCATTTGCTACTTCAACTCTCTTCTTGATAAGGGGATTACCTACCGCAAGTGCTTTTACCTCAGCATAGTCGAGCACTGTATCGTCTATGTCTGCACCGTTTCTGTCTTCTATGGTCCCTGATAAGATGTCTGTTATAAAACGCTGCTTAGTCTCTAACAGCTGCCAGGAGTATGCATCAAAACTTCCCTCGGTGATATACCGGAATATCTGCACCTTAGGGTTCTCATTTCCCTGACGGAGTATTCGGCCTTCGCGCTGGATCATATCTGCCGGTCTCCACGGCACGTCCAGATGATGCAGCGCTATCAGCTTATTCTGCACATTTACACCCATACCGAGTTTAAACGTGGAACCCATAAGTATCCTTACCGCTCCTACCCTCACTCTTTCAAAGAGCTTTTCTCTGGCAGAATCAGTAGTAACATCGTGGATGAACGCAATCTCAGAAGACTCCACTCCCATTTTTACAAGCAGGTTCTTCAGCTCGGCATACATATTAAATCCCTGCTTAGGTGTGGATGTATCACAGAATATGAGCTGGGTACTTCTTTCATACGCAGTCTGCTTATAGATTTCTGCTACCTTCTGTGCACATTCAAATACTTTACAAGCAACTGTAAACGGTGTGGTACGTTCCACAAGCCTCATGTCAAGTGCTGCTTTTCTGCCGTCAGTAGTGATAAGAAGCATATTGTCTTCAGTCCGCTTAACCCTGCCGCTTCTTACAGCATCAGCTCTGTGGGATATCTGGTTAAGATAGGAAGAAAATGCTGCTGTCTTATGGATTACTACATCCTCATAACCGTCATGCTCGGGTATGCTGTTCCCTGCATCTGTATGATGGAAATCAGTCACCTGTGCGAGGATATTGGTAAGCTCCGGTATATTATGAAACTGTGCAAACCTTTCCGCCATCCTGTAATTGGTGGTGTCTACATCTATCTCAAACTTAGTCTCCTTCTCGGCAAACATACCTATCCAGCCATCAAAGCTGGATAAACCGAGCAGTTCAAGCTGTCCGCTCTGAAGATATGACTGCATAACAAAGGCATCAGTTATGGAATTGGTGATAGGCGTACCGGTTGCCATGATCACGCCTTTACCGTCATTCTGCATCTGGACGATACGCACCTTATCCATCATATCTTTGCATTTCTTTGAGCCTTCCTTATTGATACCCATAACGTTCTTGATCTGGGTATCTATAGG
>JAEEKN010000076.1 GCA_016282435.1 Lachnospiraceae bacterium
AGGCTTTCAAAGTATCAGGACAAGATCAGGGATCTTCTGCTGAACACCGATTTCCTGGAGCCCAGAAGCCGTGTGAACGAGATGGTGAACAACTTCATCAATCCCGGACTCGAGGACCTCTGCGTATCACGTACCTCTGTAAAATGGGGTATCCCGGTTACTTTCGATCCCAAGCACGTGGTATACGTATGGCTGGATGCTCTGACAAACTATATCACAGCTCTCGGATATGATAATGACAAGTACAATGATTTCGACGAATTCTGGCCCGCAGATGTACACTTTGTAGGTAAGGAGATCGTGAGATTCCATTCCATCATCTGGCCCGCATTCCTCATGAGCCTCGATCTTCCGCTGCCAAAGAAGGTATTCGGACACGGCTGGCTCCTGATAGACGGCGGCAAGATTTCAAAGAGTAAGGAAAACACCACCGTAAACGTGGTAGATCCGATGATCCTGGCTGAGAGATACGGTGTGGATGCCATAAGATATTATCTCATGCGCGAATTCCCGTTCGGAAGTGACGGTAACTTCTCTAACGAGCTTCTGATCAACCGTATAAATACAGACCTCGCAAACAACCTCGGTAATCTCGTAAGCCGTACCATCGCTATGGTAAACAAGTATTTTGGGGGCAAGCTTCCCGCTGAAAAGAAGGCTGTTCCCGAGAAAGACGATGCACTGATAGCAGCTGTAAACGCACTAAAGGATATATATGCGGACCATATGGAGCACTTCAGATTCCAGAATGCCGTATCCGAAGTATTCAAGGTCATCGATATGTCCAACAAATATATAGATGAGAACGAGCCCTGGGTTCTGGCAAAAGACGAGGCAAACAATTCACGTCTGGCACAGGTTATGTATAACCTCCTCGAGGCTATCAGGAACTGTTCTCTCCTGCTCACTCCTTTTATGCCGGATACAGTGGCAACTATCCAGAAGCTGATAGGTGCCGGCAGATATACATGGGATGATTACAAATGGGGCGGACTGGACGCAGAAGCTACAGTTACCGCAGGACCCAACCTCTTCCCCCGTATCGATCCCGCAAAAGAACTTGAGGAACTCGCAAAGATCGAGGCTGAGATCAAGGCAAAAGAAGCCGGACCTGCTGCTCCCGAGACAGAGCCTTTATCTACCGAATATGTCGAGTTTGACAGTTTCGAGAAGATGGATATGCGTGCAGTAAAGGTAAAGGCATGTGAGAATGTAAAGAAGAGCAAGAAGCTTTTAAGATTCACCCTCGATGACGGTACAGGAACCGACAGACAGATTCTCTCGGGTATCGCTGAGTACTATAAGCCCGAGGAACTCGTAGGAAAAACTATAGCAGCCATCCTGAACCTTCCTCCCAGGAAGATGATGGGACTCGATTCCTGCGGTATGCTGTTCTCCGCTGTTCACAAGGTAAACGGTGAAGAGAAGCTCAACCTGCTGATGCTGAATGATGCAATCCCCGCAGGGGCTAAGATTTGTTAATATATAAAGAATAATGAAATTTACACCTCATCCGCCTGCTTTGCAGGCACCTTCCCCTCAAAGGGGAAGGCTTGGATCAAAAGGATATGGTCAAAAATATAAATATATCCATAACAAAAGCTCCGGTAAAACCGGAGCTTTTCTGTTGTTATTCTGTTTTGTTTTAATGTGACATTGTGAACCGTCACGATTGTCACATCACACAGCCACTGCCACGTCTACTTCTTTGGACTTGTTTGCGTAGAATTCATTGAAGAGATCCCTGGCTGATGCCATAGTGTCCTGGCTGAGCTGAGGAAGTTCATTCCCCCATGCGTTCATAGCCTGGCCAAAGCCCTTCTCCATGGCTGACTCCATCTGACGCATCTTCTCCTCATCGTCTCCTGCGAGGGCCGATGCAAAATCGAATACACGCTGGGATGTCTGTGCAACTCCCCAGTATCCGTTCTCAGATATGTCTTCCTGTGCCTGAGCCTTTGCAGCTTCGGTCACGGTAAAGTTTCCTTTTGATAAAAAGCTCCAGATGTCATCTGTCTTCGCCAGGGTGTTCGCCTGACCTGACATGAGACTCGACACGATATCTGTCAGCTGGTTCTGTTTTTTCTCCAAATCAGACTTCATCTGTGTAACTAAAGAAGCCCGATCCTCCTTGCTCATTTTATTGATAGAGTAGGTAGGCTGCAGATCGTTTTTCTCTGACTTCTCGTAAATAGCTGCCGGCTTCTCGATCTCTGTCCTGGTGACAGGAGCTACCTTCTCGACCGGATTCCCTATCTCGCTCTTATTCAAAGGATAAACAATGCTGTTATCGTACGCACTTGTAATCTTAAGATCCATAGCAACCTCCTTTCCTAAAAAACGATATTTTTATTCATCATCATTATCTCACGTTTTTTTATGCCTGTCAAGTTAAAAAGTGTGCCAACAGGGTCCGTCGGCACACTTTTAATTTTATTTTAATATTTGTAGTTATACTTACCGTCTATCAGATTTTTCCACCTTTTTCAAGTGCAAGTGTTCTGGTAGTAAGATCGCATACTGAAGCAGGTCCGTAGTACTGGATAGCACCGGGATATGTGAAGCAGGTCTTTACAGCCCACTCTTCACGGTTCTTCTCGAAATACTTGAAAGGAGCACCGTCAAGCTCTACAAGAGCCTTTCTGATAACGGGCTTGTCCTTGCCGTTACGACGCTCGATGTTCATCATCTTGGTGATGGGCATACCGCCTGCATTCCATTCCTCTGCGGGCTTTGAAAGGTTTGAAACCTTTGAAAGATATCCTGTATAACCATACTGGATGAGCATGAATGCGTTGTATCCGAGTGAGTAGCAGTAG
>JAEEKN010000077.1 GCA_016282435.1 Lachnospiraceae bacterium
AAAAAGTCGATAAAAAGCTTACTGAAGACATATATGTTACCGGATCGATAAGGATGTCGCACGACAACAGCCTTAAGTTCAGTGCCAGGCAGTGTGTAAACGGCGCGGTGACTACGGATGTATGGTATGCCACCGACTATACTGATCCTGATCCTAACATATGCATAGCAGATGGTGTTCCGCTTGCTGATATAGATACATCAGCAGTAGTCAATGTTAAGGATCTGATCCCCGTTGTGGTTGAAAAAGCCAATGCACATCAAACCGACCTGTATGATTATAATGATAAAGGGCTTTATGGCAGTTATCTGTTAACCTACGATAACAGGAAAGATATGCTGGTATATGATTTTACCGTAAATGAGACCAGCCATGTTTATTTTGATGCATTAAGCGGCAGCCTCATAGACGATGAGTTCTGGGACGGAGCGATAGAAGATTGAAACCACACAAATGACTGTCACTGACTATCAAGTTCCGCCAGGATCCTGTTGGCCTTTCTTATCTGCATGAAGAAGCAGATGTAATAAACCAGTGCGCCGGCCAGAAACGGAATCGTTATTGAAATAAACATATCCCAATAAGCAGTCGGGGCATGTTCAGAAAACAATCCGTGTATAAAAATGGCTAGAAACATTATTCCGACCGTTAATGCATACTGACCAATAAGTACAAGCAGAAAGGGGAATCTCTGAAGGTAAAAATGCAGTGATAATATCAGCGTTATAAGAATCGAGAACCCTAAAATGGTAAAAATATTATCCGTATAATACTTGTCTGTAAAATTATATGCCTTCTCTAAAAGAAGTTTTCCGCATGTGATCAGGGTGAAAAAAATACAGACTATTGATACAAAATTTTTCCTGTTTATCAGCTTCATTTTGCCTTCCTCCCCTGAAGATCATTTAATCTCTCATAAAAATCATTCTTGTAACTTCTGTTCATCACCAGTTTCTCATCATTTTTCAGAAAAATGATAACTCTCATATTGATATCACCTTGAAGCTTTTTGATCTTGTAAATATTTACGATCGCAGATTTACTGATGCGCACAAATCCGATCTTTGAAAACTCTTCAAGTATATCCCTGAGCGCTTCTTTTATCTCAACACACATATCTTGGGTATATGCAAATGTCTTCCTGTCAACGGTTTCAATATAAAATATATCGGTAAGCACTATCGTAACCTTCTTGTCCTCATATGTACCTTCGATATACCTGAGAGTATCTCTTAAACGCTCCAAAACCGCGTTGGTCTCTTCGTCAATAATATCGTAATGAAGTTCCAGATAGTTTTCTTTAAGATCCTTTTCTTTTGTCTTAATAAGCTTCATACTGCCCCTTATAAAATAAACATTATGCAAAGTAAAATATATGACAGTTTAACATTTCTGTTGGTCAGAAGATAGGCGCTTCCGAAAACAAATCCGCCTACTGCAGTATATATACCTGCGGCTAGCGAGCCCTTGGATAACCAGTGGCCAAGTCCCCAGGTAAGAGCAACAAGGATCCCGCCAAAAGGAATTCTGTTGTTGTCAAACCACTTTTCAAATGCTGTCTGTCCGAAGATTATTATAAGCAAAACCAGTAAAACTTCAAACAGATAATAGATATACTGAAACACAAAGAGAAGTGCGCCGCGTCTTTGAAACTCTGTTAAAACTTTGCTTCCGTTCCAGTCGATCCAGGTTGATACAAGGCAGAGGATGCAGCCTATAACTATAAGCGCCCACTGCCATGCTTTTATTTTGTTGTTTTTGTCAAAGATCGATACATCCTTTAAATTCGCGATAATATCCAGTCCGGATCTTGCTCTGCACTCTTTTACTACCGCATATGCTCCCAGTCCCCATGCCGCACATGTAACAACCCAATGCACTATCATCTGCCATGTATTAAAATCGTTTACGCCTCTTTTGTATAAAAAGGGCTCAACCACGAATCCCCAGAGAAGTTCAAATCCTATTACTCCGAATACCTCAAGGCCGTATACCAGGAATCTGAATCCTTCCATAAATCTGTTTGCTTTTTTAGTGTTTGTTTTTTCCATTTCCTTGTTCCTTTCGTGTGTTTTATCTGATGAACACACAATACCGCGGAAATGCAGAAAGAACAATAAAACCTGTGCTAAGTTGCAACCTGCAATGTCTAAGTTGCGAACCTGCACAGGTTTTAGGGTGTCGTGGTTTCTATAATCCAATAAAAAATCACTAGGTCCGTCCCCGTGCTTTTGTGTTTATTTCCTGCAGTGCCAAAAATGCGTGGCCGTCTCTACGACTATCTCGCCGTCTGTCCCGATCTTTGACTCAAAATACTCTATCAGCTTCTCGTGCTTAAGTTTGATAAGCTTTTCCTGATCTTCATACATGTTTTTAAGCTTATCAAATAATTCTTCCGCGTCTGTATAATGCCACTTGTTATGCACATCACATAACACAAGCTTTTCGAAATACTTCATAAGCATTTGTCTGCATTCATCGGAATTCTTTTTTTCTTCGGCGATCCTGTCCTCCACAAAATCGGCTTTAATGCCAAGAGCATTAAATGTATCACGCGCAAAAATATGCCATCTGTCTGCACCGGGGCCATTATATGAAAATACTCCCTTATCGGAAAGCATGGCAGCCGCACGCTCTATCATCGCTTCCGGATCTTTCAATTCATATCCCAGATAGTGGGCAACGATCAGGTCGTATCTTTTATTTTTGGCGATCTTCTCCCACGCCGCCTCTGTTTCCAGATCTTCAAACAAAAGAGATAGTTTTACTCCTTTAGGAAGGCTGTCTTTATTATCCGCAAGATATTTTTCAAAATCATCCGCCCAGCTTCCGTGAACATCCACAGCGCATATCTTCGTTCCCTCGGGGATCCTCTCCCAATTGTTTCTCCAAAGCTTACCATAGCCGCAGCCCAGATCGAGTACCTTTTCTTTTTTCTTTATCTTAAGCGAATCAAATATCTTTACATACCAGTCAGGCTCCTGCTGCGTATGTTTAAGCGCATCCAGATGATGTTCATCGGCCTTCTGGTCTATGCTGATGCTCTGCACTATCGAAGCCACATCATCCCAGTCAAGCTCACTGCCTTTACGCTCAAGAGCCCCGTTTATAGCGGCGATCACATTATCTATCTGGCGACGTTTATCCTCCATATTTTTAAGCTGCATACGCAAAGCCTCCGAAACATCCGAAGCCTCTCCCGCTGTCAGATTATCCCTTATCTCTTCCAGCGAAAAGCCTATTGCTTTTAATGCAACTATCTTTTCCAGCACCTGCAGCGAAGCCTTGTCATACAGTCTGTAGTTCCCTTCAGAATAATCGGCCGGCTTAAGAAGCCCCTTCTCATCGTAGAGGCGCACTGCCTTCTGTGAAACTCCCGCTTTCTTAGCGATCTCTCCGGATGTCATTTTTTTATCCATACTCATACCTCCAGACATATACTGATTATACCATCATTTATACATCTTTTCCTGTGTCTTATACCTTTTTGCCTAAAGACCGTCCTCCAGCTTTAACAAGCTCTGATGCGTTCCGCGCTCCACAATCTCTCCGTCTTTAAATACCAGCAGCTTATCACAGAACCTGCAGGATGCCAGACG
>JAEEKN010000078.1 GCA_016282435.1 Lachnospiraceae bacterium
GTACGTGTTCAGGCTATAGGAAGCGACGAAGCAGGTATAGGCGGGATGGCAGAGATACTGAACAAATTTGCCTACCCCGTAGCTCGTAATCCCTTCGTTCCACGCGAGACACAGGCCCGCGATGAGAGGTGCAGAAAAATCCTTAGGATACAGGCAAACGGACTTGCAACGAGGGTACGGGCCACAGGTATAAAGAAACTGGTGATAGGAATATCGGGAGGACTGGATTCCACACTGGCGCTTATAGTATGTGCCGAAGCCAAAAAGCTGGTACCCGATATACAGATAATAGCCTATACCATGCCGAACCGCGGCAATACCTCGGAACTCACATATAATAACGCAAACCGTCTGATGGAAATCCTGGCAGATGAGACCTATGTGGTACCCATAGAGGACGGCGTAAAGCTTCACCTCACCCAGCTCGGACACGAACTGACATATCAGGGCGAAGGGGATGTAGCCTACGAAAACGCTCAGGCCAGAATGAGGACGTATATCCTGATGGACGCAGCAAACATGCGCGGCGGGCTGGTAGTAGGAACCGGAGACCTCTCGGAACTGGCTCTTGGATGGTGTACATACAACGGGGACCATATGTCCATGTATGCGGTAAATACATCAGTACCGAAGACTCTGGTAAAGTATATATGCGCGGCATATGCCGAAATATGCGGGGATGAAGAACTGAAAAACGTACTCCTGTCCATATGCGATACGCCCATCACTCCCGAACTTACTCCCAGTAAAGACGGACAGATAGCACAAAAAACCGAGGAAAAGATTGGAAAATACGACTTAAACGACTTCTTCCTGTTCTATACGTTAAGATACGGATTTGAGCCTGCCAGAAGCGCGGCTTATGCGATGAGAGCATATCCGGAACTCGAAGAAGGTAAAGTGATAGAAGCCGCAAAGAATTTCTTTAGAAGATTTTTTACACAGCAGTTCAAACGCAGCTGTCTGCCGGACGGTCCCAAGGTAGGTTCCGTGACACTGTCGCCCAGAGGGGACTGGCGTATGCCGAGTGATGCCTCTGTGGCTCTGTGGATGGCAGATCTGGAAAACGTGTGAATCTAGACAAATTGATTTAAGGAATCATTATATTTATACCCTGCCGACTGAAGTTTTTCAGTCAGCAGGGCTTTTTCTATATCGAGCGAATCGCACAGATCATCGAGGGATGAATATTCATCCCTGAGTTTGGTATTTACTACGCTTAAAAGCATGTTGGGGTCTGATGGAAGATACATTTTTTACTCCTCTTTAGAACATACTTGCCAGTTTGTCCACTCCTAGAACGGTAAGTACAACATATACCGAATACAGCAGGAGCAGTATGACGCCCTGGGTTCTGGTAAACTTTTTGGTGATAAGCATGGGAAGAACTGCTACGATGCCTACTACCAGACACGCCGGGAAGTCTATCATAGCTACGGAATCAGCTACGGGGAGAGGTTTGCCGGATATCAGGTTACATATGGGCATGATAAATGTCAGGTCCATGATGTTCGCACCGATGATATTTCCTACGCCGAGGGATGACTGTTTTTTGATAACAGCGGTAATGGTGGTAACAAGTTCGGGAAGTGAGGTTCCTATAGCGATAACGGTTACCGAGATTACACGCTCTTCGATGCCGAGGTCGGCTGCTATGATACTTCCGTTATCTACCAATAGGTCTGCTCCGAATACTATGGCTACGGCACCCAGAATAAACTTTATGATATTTGAAACTATGACAACAGGGGTCTTGGCTTCAGGACCGAGCTTATCCTCTGAACCTTTTTTTACTGCCTTTACCGCAGCTACAATATTATCTGTCATTGCTATAACAAATATTATGATAAGAAGAATGCTGGTCACGGTGCCGATTCCGTCTATCTTTCCTGCCTTTGCAAAGCTTCCCACTACTACGATGACTATCGCCGATCCGAGCATAAGGAGTGATTTTAACAGATAGTCCTTTCTTTTTACAGCCGCAGGGATGCAGATGATTCCGATAGCCATGATAAGACCGATATTGGCTGTAACGCTTCCTATCGCATTACCGATAGCCATGTCAACCTTGCCTTCACCGGCAGCCATAGCCGATACCAGAAGTTCCGGGAGCGTTGTTGCCAGACTCACTACTGTGGCACCTACTATAAGTTTGGGAATCCCCGAAACTTCAGCTATCCATGTAGCCGCGTCCACGAAGACATCTCCGCCCTTTACGATGAGAACGATTCCGACAACCAGCATCACTATCGCAGGAAGACTTCCTCCCAGACAGAAATTTACGATCAGCAGTGCGGGAATCAGACAAAAATCAATCAGAATCTCAGACTTTTTCATCCTTCCATACCTCATTTTCTACCATATATCACAAGCCGCCAACTAATATGTATATGGTTATAGTGTATCCCGGGAGCCGGTTCTTTGTAACTGACATCTGATCCGTGACCGGACCCTGTTATTAGAACAAAAAAGACCCATGCACGGCAATAAAACCATGCATGAGTCTCATCATTTAAGGTAAGCCAGACCGATAAACGGACAGTGTTGTTGACTTTTCCACGTAATACGCCAATTACTCCCTCAAGATTAGATAGTATCATATACTAAATACTGTGAATTGTCAAGAAAAATTTTGTGTTGTAAGATTTGACAAAATGTGTTAATATGTATAGATAGGGTTAATAGGATTGAAATGCCCTTGATTTATGATGTTTACGGAAGAGAGGACCGCTGCATAAGCGGTAACACTATCAATGGAATTTGGTCGAAACGCACAAACTGAACAGGTATATGCACCCGTGGAGAACATGACGGGGTCAGGTACGGAATACATGATGCGTGAATTCATCAGGCGTGCCGTATTCTCTGACGGTACGGGTGAATACAGGATTCCGCCGGAGCCCGAGCCTTTTGAGACAGTTACTCTGAGACTCAGGACTGCCAGGGGTAATGTTTTTGCGGCCGTGCTGGTTGCCGGTTCGCAGCGTTTACAGATGGTTCTCAAGGAATCAGACATTCTTTTTGATTATTACGAGGTGAGTCTGAAGCTCACTGATGAAAATATAGAGTACTATTTCCTGATATGGAGCGGGGAAAAATACTATTATTACAATCAGATTGGTGTAACCGATGAACTGAACGAAGTATATAACTTTAAAATTATGCCCGGATTTAAGACTCCCGACTGGGCAAAGGGTGCCGTGATCTATCAGATATTTGTTGACAGGTTCTGCAATGGGAACGGAACAAACGAGGTCATGAACCACGAGTATGCATATCTGGGGAAGCACGTGGAGAAAGTATACAACTGGAATTCAAACCCGGAATGTGACGATATACGCCGCTTTTACGGCGGAGACCTCACCGGAGTCCTGAACAAGCTGGATTATCTCCAGAAGCTCGGAGTGGAAGTCATCTATTTTAATCCGCTGTTTGTATCTCCTTCGAACCACAAGTATGATATACAGGATTATGATTATATAGATCCGCACTTAACTGTGATCCCCTACGATGACGGGGATGTACTCGCAGACGGTGACCTGGACAATTCACACGCCACCCGTTACAGGAACCGTGTGACCGACAAGAGAAATCTGGAAGCGAGCAACGCCTTTTTCGCGAATTTCGTATCCGAAGTTCACAAACGCGGCATGAAAGTTATACTTGACGGCGTGTTTAACCACTGCGGATCGTTCAATAAATGGCTGGATAAACAGAAGATTTATCCGAGAGAACGTGGATATGAGCCCGGTGCATATATCAGCGCTGACAGCCCTTACAGGGATTTTTTTAAGTTCTATTCAGATAAATGGCCGTACAATGACGATTATGACGGATGGTGGGGACATAAAACTCTTCCGAAGCTGAACTATGAAGGTTCACAGGCTCTGGAGGACTATATCATAGGTATCGGAAGAAAATGGGTATCGCCTCCGTACTCGGTCGACGGCTGGAGACTTGATGTGGCAGCCGACCTGGGATTCTCGGAGGAGTATAACCACAAGTTCTGGAAGCGTTTCAGGAAGGAAGTAAAAGAGGCGAATCCGGAGGCTATCATCCTGGCGGAGAATTATGACGCTTCCTGGAAGTGGCTCCAGGGCGGTGAATGGGATACGATCATGAATTATGAGGCCTTTATGGAGCCGGTGACCTGGTTCCTGACCGGTCTTGAGAAGCACAGCGATCACTATCGCGGGGATCTGCTGAACAATCATGAAGCTTTTTACGGAGCCATGATCTACCATATGTCGAGGATGAACTGTCAGTCCCTGCAGGTGGCTATGAATGAGCTGTCGA
>JAEEKN010000079.1 GCA_016282435.1 Lachnospiraceae bacterium
AGCTACTCCCAATAAGATAGCTGTTAACAGCAAAGTAAACGGTCTGCTTTTCGATTATAACGATAAAGACTGGTATTCTGTATCTGTTTCTCAAAAAGGAATGGCAAGAATATCTTTTGATCATGAATTTGTAGATACCTCAAACGATTACTGGAAAATATCGATTTATAACGGAAACGATTGTATTGATACCACACAGTTTAAGGGTAGAGATGTAGTTACTGCTTACAGCAAGACTATAGATGTCAGCAGCGGTACATATTTTATACTGGTAGAAGACTATTCTTTCAGTGATAAAGAGTATACTTTAGCATTTGAGTATACCACAAGCGGATCATTTGATGGTATTTCATACGATAACAATAACAACAACAATAATAATGAGAATAACAACAATAACAATAATAACACCGACCCTGATGAAGACAATACTACATCAGCAGCTAAGGGAACCAAGTTTACAGCAAACGGTGTTTCTTACAAAGTAACAGGTGACGGTGAAGTTACAGTTACCGGTGGAAATTTATCAAGTCTTGTTATTCCTCAGACCGTAACTTACAGCGGAAACGAATATGATGTTATCAGCATCACAAAGAATGCATTCAAGAAGAACAGCAGCATTACATCAGTAACTATCAATGCTGACCTTGAATACATCGGAACAGGTGCATTCTATAACTGCAAGAATCTTACAACTCTTACTATCAACGGTGATGTAGATACCATCAATTCAAAGGCATTCTACAACTGTAAGAAACTTAAGAACATCACCATTAATACAGAGGTTCTTGATAAAGTTGGATCAAAGGCATTCTACATGATCTATAAGAAGGCATCTATCAAGGTTCCTTCAAGCTGCTTCTCAGATTACAAGAAGATGATCAAGAATTCAAAAGTAAAATCTACCGTTAAAATAACAAAGGCTTGACAGGATATCTGAGAAAATAAGAGGCTCGGAGTAAGAATTAGAGGATAAAAAGTAAAGAACGGAGGTAAATATGTATATAGCCGATTTCTTTAAAACGCTAACCCGTAAATCCAACATCCCGGTACTGATCTATCTGGTACTGAACATCTTTGTGATCGCCGGGATCACCAGCTTTTTGCTCTCGATGAATTTCGGACTTGGACTTTTGGTAGGCTTGGGACTGTATGCTATATCATTGCTGATAGCTCTTTCACCCATAGGTGAATTTATACTGAGATTCCAAAACGGATGTAAAAAAATAAAGGATCCTGAATTGTTCAATTTCATTGAGCCTATATTCAGAGAAGTATATGGCAAAGCAGTTCAGGCAGATCCTTCAATATCACCGGATATCAGTCTATATCTGAACAATGACAGGGCACCCAATGCTTTTGCTACAGGAAGAAAGACTATATGCATCACCAAAGGACTTTTAAATATGCCGGTGGAACAGATAAAAGCCACGTTGGCTCATGAGTTCGGACATCTTTCACATAAAGATACGGACCTGATCCTTGTAGTTGCAGTCGGAAACCTTATTGTAACAGGATTTATCGTAGGGATAAGGATCATCATTACATTGGTTCATCTGTTTATTTCGCTTATATGTATAGTTGCCGGAGGACCTGAAGGTGCTATAGCCGGAGCTATAAATTCGCTTCATACTTTGCTTATCACAGCCATAGTGTCAGGACTGACCTGGATATGGACAAAGATAGGAACTCTGCTTGTTATGAAAGCGAGCCGTTCAAATGAATTTGAGGCGGATGAATTTGCATCCAAGCTTGGATATGGAAACGATCTCTGCATTTTGCTGGATACAATATGTGCTTCAAACGCTACCGGATTATTTGCTAACCTTGCAAGCAGCCATCCTGATAAAGCTGACAGGATTGCCAAGCTTCAGGAACTGGGTGCCTCTTACAGAAAAGCTATACCGCAAAATACACCTCATCTGATGGGTGGTTGACGGATTACTAAACGATCAACGGTTATAAATCTTTTGGGATTTATAACCGTTGTTTTTTATTTTTCAAAAAAGTGGGGGAATGATCAGAGGTGGATCCGATGGAAAATATTGGGTTTCGAATGTAGAATGCTGTAATGCATCTGTTTTGGTCTTTTATCGGGGAATGTGTTGGTGTATAATAGATCATGCGTGAAGCAAATTTACTATGATGAAAAGGAGCGGCTTATGAGGCTTGGAACGTCATCACCCCTAAAGCATGGTTCACCCAGGGAATGGGCAGAGAATCAGGTAAGTCTTGGATGCAGATCGGTAGTATTTCCTGTTCAGAGTAATGAACCTAAGGAAAAGATAGATGCATATAAGAAGGAAGCAGAAGAACATGACCTATTAATAGCCGAAGTAGGTATATGGAGAAATGCCCTGGCTGTTGATATGGCAGAGAGAACTGAAATCAGGAATTATTGTGTGTCGCAGTTAAAGCTTGCCGACTATCTCGGAGCCAGGTGTGCCGTAAATGTTGCGGGAGCCTTCGGCCCCAGATGGGACGGACCATACAGGGAGAATTTCTCGCAGGAAGCGAGAAAGGAAACGGTAAAGATGGTACAGGACATCATAGACAGGGCAGAGATAACCAATACATATTTTACTTTGGAACCGATGCCTTGGATGATACCTACCGGTCCGGAGGATTATCTGAGACTGATCGAAGAAGTAAACCGTGAGCGTTTTGCGGTACATATGGATATAATAAATATGATAAATTCAGCCGACAGATATTTCGCCGCCGAAGAATTTGTGGATAAATGTGCGGGATTGCTTGGCAACAGGATTCGAAGTTGTCATATAAAGGATATACACTTAAAACAGGAATATACGATCCGGCTCGAAGAATGTGCTCCGGGCTGCGGTGAATTCCCGCTCAAGTATTATGTTCAGAAAATGAATGAGATAGATCCTGATATGCCCGTCATCCTGGAACATTTAAATACCGATGAGGAATATGTCAGGTATATGGAGTATCTTAAAAAAGTGTTGTAAATACACAGAAAGGAAGAAAGTGCCGGGCACTGTACAGATTATGGAATATAGCAGAATTTCAGATTCAAATATCATCACAGCAAAATATATGGACAGCATATTGATAAAAGAAAGACTGATAGATTCGGTGGTTGCCGATACTACGACAGAATTCTTCGGAGAAACCTTCGATATGCCGGTATTTACTCCTGCGTTCTCACATTTAGGAAAGTATAATGGGAGAGAACTGACAGGTCTTGAGGAATACTCTGTAGCAGCAAAGAATAAAAACATCCTTAATTTTGTAGGGATGATGGAAAATGATATGTTCGAAAAAATTGTTGCGACAGGTGCAAAAACGGTACGTATAGTTAAACCCTATGCCGATAACGGGAAGGTCAGGGATCAGATGCAGTATGCGGAAAGCATCGGGGCCTTCGGGATAGGTATGGACATAGATCATATTTTTGGAAGTCAGGGACTTGATGTGGTCATAGGAGAGCAGATGGCGGTACAGACTGCGGATATGCTGGCATCGTATGTGGAATCGAGCAGTCTGCCGTTTGTTGTTAAAGGAGTTTTGAGTCCGGAGGATGCTGTAAAATGTGCCGACATAGGAGCGAAAGCTATCATTGTCAGTCATCATCACGGGCGCCTTCCTTATGCGGTACCGCCTATGATGATACTTCCCCGGATAAAAGAAGCTTTAAAAGGAAAAGATGTTAAGATAATAGTGGATTGCGGAATCGCAAGCGGCGCGGATGTATACAAAGCATTGGCTTTCGGAGCAGATGCTGCTGCGGTCGGCAGATCCATGCTGCCTTCACTTGAAAAAGAAGGAGTTGTCGGAGTGGAGAAATTCCTTCAATCAATAAGTGACGAATTAAGATTTATTATGAGCTGTACAGGATTCGCCAAGGTGTCGGACATAGATGACAGCTGTCTTGTTACCGGTTAAAATCAATCAGAGGGACGGTTCTCTGATTGAAGGGCGATTGATAAAAAGTACTTGACAGATATGGATCGGGGTGTTATAATCGGACTTCCTACGCTACTTATGATGAGCATTGGGGGTGATTCATATGAGCTACATTGAAGTTAATAATCTAAGGAAAACGTTTACTGTTCGAAAAAAGCGTGAGAAAGGTAAACTATTCCGTGAAAAGGAGATCGTCGAAGCTTTGCAAGGGATCTCCTTTGTTGTTGAAAAGGGTGACCTTGTGGGATACATAGGTCCGAACGGAGCCGGAAAATCCACGACGGTAAAAATCCTTTCGGGTATACTTACTCCGGAGAGCGGAGAGGCCAAGGTGGGAGATATGATCCCATGGAAGGATCGGAAGGAATACGTAAAACACATAGGGGTTGTATTCGGTCAACGCAGCCAGCTCTGGTGGGATGTGCCTATAGTGGATAGTTACTCCCTCTTAAAGGACATTTACAGGATACCTGAAAAGGACTATAAGAGCAGGATGGATGAGCTGGTAGAAGCACTTCAGCTCAAAAAACTGTTAAGAACTCCTTTAAGGTTGCTTAGTCTCGGTCAAAAAATGAGGGCGGAGCTATGCGGGTCTCTTTTGCACAGACCTGACCTGCTTTTTCTGGACGAGCCCACCATCGGTCTCGATGCTGTGAGCAAACTGGCTCTAAGGGATTTCCTAAAGTGGGAAAACAGGGAGCATGGAACTACCATCATGTTGACAACTCATGATATGGAGGATATCGCAGAACTTTGTTCAAGAGTGATGGTGCTGGGGCATGGTCAGAAGCTGTTTGACGGTAATCTGAAAGACCTGCTCGAAAAATACGATACCGTAAGGACGGTCACGGTGAAGTACGATACGGCTGAACCCAAACTGGATATTCCCAAAAGCGCACAGCTGATAAAGAAAGATGGAGAGATAAGGATAACTTATACTCCTTCTGAGATACCGACCGCCAATATGCTGGAACTTCTGCAAAGAGCAGGGAATATCAGTGAAATGACACTGGAATCGGAAAATATCGATCATCTGATAGCGGCCATGTACAAGGAGATGGACTTATGAGAGCATATCTTTCGGTGTTTCAGATGAGACTTAAGATGGAGCTTCAGTATCGTGGCGCGATGTTGGGCGGGATACTCTGTCAGATGTTTTTTGGTATCGTTCTTGTGGCACTGTATCATGCTTTGTATGAAAGCAAAGCCCAGGGCATGCCGATAGAACAGGTCTCTACCTATGTTTGGCTTCAGCAGGCTTTTTTCCGTATGATGGTTGCTACTGACCCCGATCTGAACGATAAGATAAAAAATGGCAGTATTGCCTATGATCTGTGCAGACCTGTAAATATGTATATGTTCTATTATATGAGAGTTGGTGCACAGAAACTTATGGGAAGTCTGATGCGCGGGATTCCTATGTTGATAGTTGCATTTCTTCTTCCGAAGGGCTGGGGAATGACACTCCCTGCTTCAGCAGGCGGATTGATTTTAGGGCTTTTGGCACTTATCCTGGGACTGATCTGTATGTGTGCCCTGGAAAATATTACTATGGCATTTACTATGCGAACTCTTGACCCAAGAGGCATGCAAAGTTTGCTGAATCTGCTTATGGTTACCCTATCCGGTAATCTGCTCCCGTTGACCTTGTTTCCTGACAGCTGGCAGAAAGTTATCACCAGGCTGCCATATGCACAGCTGCTTGACGCTCCTATAAGATTATATTCCGGAGAGTATCTGCCAAGCGAAGCACCTGTCATTCTTTTACGACAGGTAGGATGGGCTGTTGCTTTGATCCTCACGGGAATGTGGCTGTGGTCGAAGAACAAGAAAAAGATGATTATACAGGGAGGTTGATTTTGAATACTTTAAATCTATATCTAAAATCTATGGGTATGTTACTAAAAAGCCACCTGCAATATCCGGCATCATTTATTATGCAGACCCTGGCTCAGCTTGTGATGGAATGTGGTGAAATGCTGGCGGTGATACTTGTGATCGACCGTTTTGAATCCTTAAAAGAGTGGTCGGGTGGCAATCTGTTTTTCTTTTTTGGACTTATGTCGGTATCATTCTATATCACGGAATTTTTCGGCAGGGGAGTGACAGGGAATTTCCCGTCAATGGTAAGAACGGGGCAGCTTGATTCATTGCTACTAAGACCCAGAGGAATACTGACACAGGTACTTTGCAGCGGTATAGATCCCAGGCGTATCACATGTATAGCTGTAGGAGTGGTGTCTTTGATTATGGGAAGCAGTATGTCGGGTATTTCATGGAGCGTTTTAAAAGTCCTGGCACTGATAGAGTCGGTACTGATGAGCTGTCTGCTGATACTTGGACTTTTCATGATAGAATGCATTTTCTGTATCCATAGTGTAAAATCTGTGGAACTTGTAAATGTTCTGACATATGGTGGACGCAGTGCCTGTCAGTATCCGGTGGATATCTATCCGAAGCCGCTTAAAGTTCTGTTTTCTGTTGTGGCGCCGTTTGCACTCACCATGCATGTACCGGCGGCTTATATATTAGGGAAACCTCTGTATGGCTGGCCCGATTGGACTGCATTTGTTACACCGCTGTCCGGTGCTATTGTTTTCATTATCATGGTCATGCTCTTTAACAGAGGGATAAAATTCTATAGGTCAACTGGGAGTTGATATCATTCCATTAGGGTACTTTTAAATTTGAAAAAGTCCTCACTTACTGAATTTGCAGAAAATTTAAATATTTTCAAAAAAGTGGTTGACAATAATAAACAGAAGTAGTATTCTATACCCAATATTTTTGAAAGGAATCAAAACTATGAGTAGATTCGTGACCAAAACCTCATACGATAATATTGAAGCTATGCATTATAATTACGTGTATGGTTTTAGAGGTGTATGCGGAAATTTTGGTTACGGAGAAGTATAGTATAAGAGTATAGTATTATAATACTTACCACCTATCTTTTCCGGATAGGTGGTTTTTTTATACATCAAAAACAGTCATCTTGAGCGGAGCGAAGGATCTTAACATGGAGGATAAAAGTATGAATAGTGAATTGAAGAACAACCTGGTATGGCCCGATTACAAAAATTGTATAGCAAACCTTCCGAATTCTATTTTGAAAAAACTCGGAGCAGGACCTGTCGGAGATACATTACCACTTGCAGATAAATATCTTGAGAAGGATTATAAGAATATTGTTCTTCTTCTGTTAGATGGTATGGGGAAAAGTATTCTTGAAAGGCACCTGAAGGAAGATGGTGCGTTTAGAACGCATCTGGCAGGAATATATCAATCGGTATTTCTATCAACTACAGTTGCAGCCACAACATCTGCCATGTCCGGTTTACAGCCCTGTGAACACAGCTGGCTCGGATGGGAATGTTATTATCCGAGTGTTGATAAAAATATTACGGTATTTACAAATCAGATTCAGGGAACTGAGGAACAGGCAGCGGATTACAACGTTCCGTGGACAGTTACACCGTATGAAAATATAATTAGTAAGATTAAGAAGACTGGAAAAGATGCATATCTGATCGCCCCTTTTACAGAGCCTGAGCTTGATGGAATTGAAAAGATATGCGGGAAAATAAAAGAACTTTGTGATAAACCGGGACAGAAGAGTATATATGCATACTGGAAAGAGCCTGACGGCCTTCTGCACCGACACGGATGCGGTTCGGATGAAGTTCACGAAGCCCTTATCAATATGGAAAATGTGGTTTCAAAGCTGGCAGGGGAGTTAGAGGATACCTTGATATTTGTTACCGCTGATCACGGACATCTGGATAATGATTTTGTCGTTCTTCAGGATTACCCGGATCTTTGTGACTGTCTGGTACGCTTACCTTCTTTAGAGCCCAGGGTGCTAAATCTTTTTGTAAAGGAAGAGAAAAAGGAATATTTCGAAAAAGAGTTTAATAAACTGTTCGGGGATAGTTTTATACTTATGCCGATGGAAGAAGCTATAGAAAAGAAACTTTTCGGAACCGGCAAGCCTCATAAGGAGTTCAGGGGAATGCTCGGTAATTATCTGGCTATCGCAACAGGCAAACTTTCGATATTCTTTAACGAAGAACGTTGGAAATCCATGCATGGTAGCGTAACCGCAGATGAAGTATTGATACCGTTGATAGTATTTCAATCAGAGGGACGGTTCTCTGATTGAAAAAGAGCATGTCATCCTGAGCAGAGCGAAGGATCTTATTATTGGAGGCAGCATATGAGTATAGAATCATCTGATATTATAAGGGAAATGTCAATAGAAGAAATCCCTGAATGTGTAAATGTGATCCGCTCGTCTTTTAAAACCATTGCAGATGAGTTTGGGTTCAATGAGGAAAACGCTCCGAGATTTACAGCGTTTGCTACGGATGAGAAAAGATTATGGTATCAGTTTACTGTTGAAAAAAGGCCGATGTATGTTTACCTTAGCCAGGGTAAGATAGTGGGATATTATTCATTGGCATTGCTTGAAAACGGAAACGTGGAATTAAATAATCTGGCGGTTTTACCTGAATATCGACACCAAAAAATAGGTGAAAAACTTTTATTGGATGCGTTTGAAAAGGTAAAACTACTTGGCAGGAATAAATTGGAAATAGGCATTGTGGAAGAAAATCAAAGGCTTCGTAAATGGTACGAAGGCTTTGGATTTGTACATACAGGAACAAAGAAATTTGACTTCTTCCCCCTTACCTGCGGATATATGGAGAAATCAATCACAGAACCGTCCCGGTGATTGATTGTCCCGGTGATTGATTTGGAGGATAGAGTGAAATATTATAGAATACATACAGCGGATGTAGCATATATTACACAACAGCCCAGAGGCATTTTTACTGCTATAGGGAAGTTGGTAGATGCTAGGACCATGAATGAAGAAGAGATAAAGGAATATTGGAAAAACAGGGAATACTTTGAAAAAGTGCTTCCGGTACCGCCATATTATGAACAGGGGAATCCTGATAGAGCCATTACCTGGTTTAAGAATAACGAAAAGGGAAATGATATATATAAACAGATGACATTTTACAGAGCTATGGCAAAAAAGTACGATGTGGCCTTATATAAGTCGGAAGTGGATGAAATCCCCGGTGAAGTGATATATGAGGATGAATTTCAGATAGCAGTGAAGAACCAGAAAGACGATGTAAAAATATCTACGGTTTTATGTGTAGATTAGAAAAATTAGAGGAAAGATTTCTCAGATTGAGATAAATTTAGCAGAAAGAGGCAGATTATGAATAAAGCAGGAACTCAAACTATTGAAACAGAAAGATTGATATTAAGACAATTTAGGATAGAGGATGCAGAGGATATGTATGAAAACTGGGCATCCGATCCGGAGGTTACAAAATTCTTAACATGGCCACCCCACTCGAGTGTGGATATTACTAAAGGACTTCTTAGTGAATGGGTGTCGCGTTATGAAGACGGCGGATATTTTAACTGGGTAATGGAGCTCAAGGAGAACGGCAAAGCTATTGGCAATATCTCAGTTGTTAATTTAAATGAAAAGGTTGAATCAGCTGATATAGGTTACTGTATGAGCAGAGCATACTGGGGTAGGGAGCTGATGCCCGAAGCTCTAAAAGCAGTAATGGATTATCTGTTCGATGTGATTGGATTAAATCGTGTAGCCGCATGCCACGATGCGAATAATCCAAAGTCCGGTCGTGTAATGGACAAAGCGGGCATGAAACTGGAAGGTATACTTCGTTCTGCAGGAATAAATAATTTGGGTATCTGCGATAAGGTTTGGCATGCGACTATCAGAAGTGACAGATGAAGTGTGAAAAAAGGAGCAAACATGAACTTAATAATATTGATAGGCGCCGGAGCCGTCGGTAAAATGACGGTCGGACAGGAGCTAATGAAAATTACGGATTACAGGTTATTTCATAATCATATGATGATAGAGCCGGTAATAGAGATATTCGGAAAATATGAAGGAGCAGTTGTTAACAAGCTGCGTGACGATATATTTGATGCATTTATGAATACTAAGTATACCGGCATGATCTTTACATACATGTGGGCATTTGATCTTCAGTCAGATTGGGATTATGTGGATCGCCTTGCAAAGAAATTTGAGGCAACCGGTGGTACAGTATATTATGTTGAGCTTGTGGCAGACCGAGATGTCCGGATAGAGAGAAATAAAACTGAAAACAGACTGAAAAACAAGGCTTCAAAACGTGATATAGTTATCTCTCAGGACAGGATGATAAGGGAAGAGACAAAGTACCGCCTGGAAAGTCTGGAAGGTGAGTTAAACTTTAAAAACTATATAAAGATAGATAATACTAACCTGGAGCCTCAGGAAGTAGCGGCTATGATCAAAAAACATTTCAATCTTCCGGATGCTAGCAGTACCGAACTTATGGCACGTATGAAATTAGAGGAGGTTCGTGAGGATGAGATACCTCAGATGTACGAGATGCAGATAGAGAGTTTCATGCCACTCTATGAGAAATACCATGATGAGGGTTCACCTGCCATAGAGTCTATTGATCGTGTACGAGC
>JAEEKN010000010.1 GCA_016282435.1 Lachnospiraceae bacterium
CAAGCATATGGACGGTGGAAACCATATCGCACAAAGGCATGCGGTCTATGCTTGAAAGCACAAACACACAGGTGAACGTGGTACCCCTGAAATTTTCGGAAACTATATCAAAGCTTCCTCCGGTGCTTTCGGCAGCCATTTTGAAAAACGGAACGCCAAGTCCCACTTTCCTGGTCGTTCTGGTAGTGAAGAAAGGATCTGTCACTGCCTCGACCTGCTCTTTTGTCATTCCGCATCCGTCATCTTCTATGATAACGGTAAGTGTATCCGCTTTAGTGTCTATAAGACATGAAAGAGTGGTGAGCTTTGCTCCGGCCTTTACGGAATTCTGAGCCACATCCAGAATATTCAGCGATATTTCAGGCATCATAGGAATCACCCAATCATTCTTATTCGTACTTAGCAAGAATCTCGTCGATCTTGTCAACTGTCATCTTGCCGTATACATCATCATTGATTGTCATAACAGGTGCAAGTCCGCAGGCACCTACGCAACGGCATGCCTCGAGTGAGAACTTTCCGTCGGGTGTGCATTCTCCACCCTGGATGCCAAGCTTCTCGATGAGCTTGTCATAGATGTCGCCTGATCCTTTAACATAGCAAGCTGTACCTAAGCAAACCGAAATCTTGTACTTTCCCTTGGGATAGAGAGAGAACTGAGCATAGAATGTAACGATTCCGTAGATTTTCTCGATCGGTACGTTCATTACATCCGAAATGATTTTCTGTACCTCGTAAGGCAGGTACCCGTAAATGTCCTGAGCCTTCTGTAAGATGGGCATAAGAGAACCCTTCTCATCCTTAAGCTCAGCGATAACCGCACGAAGCTGCTTCTCCTGCTCCGGCGTGCCATTGAAAGGGATGTTCTTTTTTTGAGAACCCATTTCCAAACCTCCTTGAAAATATGATTGGCGAAGTCCATAGCCCCGGAACGTCAAAAAGGACGCAAAGAGCCGAGGCGGTCTCTTCGCAGTTAGAGTTATTCTACCATACTTTTGTGATAAAATCAACTGACTTTTGCAAAAAAAACTAATTAAAATTTTCAAAAAAATCTATAAATTTGTTTGTATTTTCTGAGAATATATGGTACTATTGAAGCAGGGTATTTTTTAATGAAAGGAAAGGATTATCATATGACGATTAACGATGTTCAAACTATTTTACACGGCAGTTTTATCTGCGGAGAGGAGCATGCGGAAAGGGAGATTCATTCAGCATGCGGTTCCGATATGATGAGTGATGTTCTGGCTTATGTAAAGGACCAGGCAGTTCTTCTCACCGGTCTCTGTAACCCCCAGGTCATCCGTACGGCTGAGATGATCGACATTTACTGCATAGTTTTCATCAGGGGTAAAAAACCCACTGAGGAAATGATCGAAATGGCAAAAGAGCGCGATATCGCTATCATATGTACAGACCACAGAATGTTCAACGCATGCGGTATGCTCTATGACAAGGGTCTGAGAGGAGGTAAACCGTATTGAACGATTGTTTGAGGATAGAATATCTTATCTCAGCAGAGGATTTTACCCGTGCCGGAGAAGCTTCGGGTGATGTCAAGGCAAAACTGAAAATGATGGGGGTAAATCCCGAAGTCATCCGTAAGGTTTCCATCGCCATGTATGAGGGTGAGATAAATATGGTAATACACGCAAACGGCGGTGTTATCACTGTTATCATTACCACTACAGATATCACCATGATCCTAAAAGATAACGGCCCCGGCATAAAGGATCTGGATCTGGCCATGCAGGCAGGCTACTCTACCGCATCCGAAAATGTGAGGGCTTTAGGTTTCGGAGCCGGTATGGGGCTTCCAAATATGAAAAAGTATTCCGACGAGATGAACATAGAGACCGAGATAGGCGTCGGAACTACCGTTACGATGAAGGTATATTTTTAAAGAGGGTTTATAAATGGGTGAATTTTACACATCTGTCCATCTGGACAAAGAATTGTGCAAAGGATGTATCAACTGTATAAAAAGATGTCCCACGGAAGCTATACGAGTGCGAAACGGGAAGGCTGTGATCACCAAGGAGTATTGTATCGACTGCGGTGAATGCATCAGGATATGTAAAAATCATGCAAAACTTCCCACTACCGATTCCATGGACAACATCAGTGAATATAAATATGTAGTGGCTTTGCCTGCTCCGTCTCTCTACGCTCAGGCAAACAATCTGGATGATGTCAATATTGTGCTGTCCGCATTAAAAGAAATGGGCTTTGACGATGTATTCGAAGTAAGTTCCGCTGCAGAGATAGTGAGTCTTCTCTCCCGTCAGTACATCGAGGAACACAAGGATAAATGGCCCATCATCAGCACTGCATGTCCTTCGGTGGTACGTCTTATCCGTGTAAGGTTCCCGAATCTTGTCGAACACATGATGCCCATAAAGCCTCCTATGGAGATAGCTGCAGAGATGGCACGCAAAAAGGCTATGGAGGAGACCGGACTGGATTCCAAGGATATTGGTATTTTCTTCCTGTCTCCGTGCCCCGCAAAGGTTACTTCCGTGAAGTCTCCCATAGGATATGATAAGAGCAATGTGGATCAGGTAGTGGCTATAAAGGATATCTACCCCAGGCTTATCTCTGCCATGACTCATGTAGTCGAGCAGAACAAAGTCGAGGATCTGTCCCGTTCCGGAAGGATCGGTATCGGCTGGGGCAGGATCGGCGGTGAGGCCGCAGGGCTTCTCACCGACTCATATCTGGCTGCTGACGGCATAGAGAATGTTATAAAGGTTTTGGAGGATCTCGAGGACAGAAAATTCTCGAAGACTCTTTCATTTATAGAGCTTAATGCATGTACCGGCGGCTGTGTCGGCGGTGTTCTTCAGGTTGAGAATCCTTTCCTTGCCATAGTAAAACTCAAGGCCTTAAGAAAGTACCTGCCCGTAGCGCGTGTACATGAGGCTCCACCCGAGATTCATCCCGAGTGGACTGAGGATGTTGAGTATCTTCCCGTATTCAAGCTGGGTGAAAATATGCTGGAGTCCCTGACCATGATGAGCCAGGTAGATGAGTTATGCAAGAAATTCCCCGGTCTGGACTGCGGTTCATGCGGTGCTCCTACATGCAAGGCTTTAGCGAGGGACATCGTAAGAGGCGAGGCTAACGAGAAAGACTGCATCCATATCCTGAGGGAGTACATCCACAAGATTTCGGACGAGTTTTCACATCTGTAAAATAATATTTTTCCACGGGAGTCCAAGCGCTTATGCAGTCTAAAACCCGTAATCGCTTAGTCGGGATACGCTTTATGGTTTTATCCTGCACAAGCGCTTGACTCCCTGGTTCTTACATTATCTATATAAGTGAAGATATTTTTATTATTTTGGGGGATAAATATGACAGTTGACGAATTAAAAAATGTACCCGAATTCAGACTCCTCGCTGAGGGGGATATGAGCAAAGAAATCACCCGGCCTTTTTGCTGCGATCTGCTGAGTGTAGCTATGAGTAAGGCTCCTGCAGGTGCGGCATGGGTAACTATCATGGGTAATACGAATGCTCTGGCCGTTTCAAGTCTTACCGATTGTGCATGCATCATACTGGCAGAGGGAACTTCGCTTGACCCGAATGTAGTACACAAGGCTCAGGTTCAGGAGATTACACTTTTTGAAACCGATCTTCCTATTTTCGAAGCAGCACTTAAGGTGTACCAAGCATTGAATTAAACTAAGATCCTTCGCATACGCTTTGGATGACAAGTTGCTTACTTTTTGTATATGCATATATAATAAAAGGATTACCTTAAAGTCATGATAAATCTGAGTTACGACTTTCATATCCATACCTGCCTGTCCCCCTGCGGGGATAATGATATGACTCCGCCCAATATAGTAGGGATGGCAGCTCTAAAAGGACTTGACGCTATCGCCATAACAGATCATAACAGCTCTCTCAACTGCCCTGCCGCCATGAAGCTCGGAGAGGCTTACGGAGTGCTTGTGATCCCCGGCATGGAGCTTACTACAGAAGAGGAGGCTCATGTAGTATGTCTTTTTCCGGCGCTTGAGAATGCTCTGGCTTTCAGCGAATATGTGTACGAGAAGCTCCTCCCCATAAAAAACAAGCCCGATATATTCGGGCATCAGTACATTTGCGATGAGGATGAAAATATCACGGGTGAGATTGAACATCTGCTGATAAACGCTACCTCCATAGGTTTTTCCGATGTATCAAGACAGCTCCGTCCCTACGGCGGTGTTATGATCCCGGCGCATGTGGATAAATCCACCACCAGCATCATTTCAAACCTTGGCTTCATTCCTCCTGACAGTGATTTCAAGACCTTCGAATGTAAAAACATGGCCAATCTGCACAGGCTTCGCCGCGAACATCCGTATTTGGACGGGTGCAAAGTCATAACGGATTCCGACGCGCATTATCTCGAGCATATAAATGAAGCCGTAAATACCATAAATATCAAAGATAAAAGCATTGCATCAATACTTGAATATCTGAGCACATAAAAAACACTCCTGGTTTACCTTGGAGTGTTTTTGCTTTGTCTATATCAGGTGGGTCTTGCGAGATAATATCCCTGGAAAAGGTCAACTCCGAGACTTATGAGATAGTCAAGTTCTTCTTTTCTCTCAACCCCTTCACCGATGACCAGTATTCCCCTTCTGTGGAACTCTGCCACATGCTGTTTAACAAATTCCTGTTTGAATCGGTCTTTATCTATGTATGAGATCAGCATTCTGTCAATCTTTACAATATCGGGCTTATACATATCCACTATATCCATATTATTGATCCCCGAACCGAAATCATCAATGGATATCTGAAGATTTTTCTCGGCAGCCGCTGCTTTTTTCAGTGTAACCGCTCTGCTCGATGTATAGGGATATTCCAGTATCTCAATGATCGTCAGGCCGTCGATATCTCCGTAATAATCCATAAAAACCTTTCCTTCAGCCTCGGTAAAAGCTTCGGAAGGAAATGAATTCATGCAGACGCGTTCCGTATAACCGCGCATCTGATATTCCTGCATTGCGCCGAAAAATGTCGCAACCTCCAGAACATGAAGCTTGTCTTTTTTCTCATAATCTTCTATAAGTTCCGTGACGGTCATATCCTGTGGTCTCATAAGAGCCTCACGGGCATAAATGGTTTTGCCGTCCGGATAAAAGATCGGCTGAAAAACATAATTTATCTTCAGTTCTCTCAGCGCGTCAAGTATTTCTTTTTCAAGTGGAAGATGATCAAAATATAGCATGGTACCTCCTGCCCCTACGTTTACATCCCTTTCAGCTCCTCCGGCCGCTTAGAACCCAAGGATCCCTTACCGGGGTTTTCCTGTAAAAAGTTCCGGTCAACAGTTATACATTGAATATACCTTTTACATTAGTCTTTGGCATAGCCATGAAGAAGTCATCCTTTGGCTCGAACCCGAATTTAGAATAAAATCCTTTTGCCTTAGTCGTTCCAAGGAATCCCCATAAGTCCTTTAATTCTTCCGCAGATTTTATAAATTCAACAAATCTGCCTCCGAGTCCGCATTTCTGATGGTCTTTATCCACCACTACATCGGACACATAAAACATTGTGGCGTAATCGGTTACGGTTCTTCCGAAAGCTATCTGCCTGCCCTCTTCATCTACGATTCCGAAACACAGGGAATTTTCTATAGCTTTTTCTACCGTTTCCCTGCTTCTTTTACATGCCCAGTGAGTCTGAGAGAGAAGTTCCATAATGTCATCTATCTTCATCTCCTCCCTGCCCTTGACAAATCTGTATTTCGTACCGAGTTCCACCAGTCTGTCGACTACCTCGGCAAATCCCATTCCGTGGGAAGCCTTTATAAATATGGTGTCTCCGTCTTTGAGCCCAAGCTTTTCAAGATTTGACAACAGTTCCTCTTTGGTTTCAAAATACAAGGTCTTTCCGTTGTTTCCCGCAGATTTCATATCATCAGTCGTTTTACAGTCATCTTTACCGGTATCGTTATGTCCATCTGTTTTACATGATTTACCGATAAATCCGTCATACATGTTACGTGACAGTTCTCCGACACATATCAGAAGATCTATATCTTTCCCCGCAGCGTACTCTCCCACTTCCCTGTGGAGTTCTTTCTCGTTCTCGCCCAGCTCGAACATGTCACCCAGGATCAGGATTTTTCTGCCCTTGCTTTCCGCCATAAGGTCTATTCCGGCCTTCATGGATTTGGGATTGGCATTATACGAGTCATCCACCACCAGGAACCTGTCGGTCCGTAAGGGACAGCAGCGGCCCTTTACAGGTACTGCGGCAGCTATTCCTTTTATTATATGTTCAGGTGTCATTCCGTTCACGAGCCCCACTATGAATGCTGCGAGCGAATTCATGACCTGGTGATTGCCCTGCATTTTTATGGATACCGATACTTCTGTTTTATCCTCTTTAGGCTCTTCTTTTCCCGGCATTGAGTTATTTTCTCTTTTTTCCGGATACAAACCGGGATTATCTATTTTCATGGTAAATGTGCTTCCCTCAACACCCTTTGATATGATGTTGTTATATGTCACATCTCCATTACTTCCGTAGCACAGCACATTTATATCTTTCAGTG
>JAEEKN010000080.1 GCA_016282435.1 Lachnospiraceae bacterium
CCCGTCCCAGGACCAGCCACGCGACCAAGATCTGTCCCAGATTGTGAGCCACTCCTCCCGCCATACTGACTGCGGTAACAGAAAATTTCTTTGTCTTCTTCAATAAAACCATGGTCAAAATACTCAGTACCGCACCAGACAGGCTGTAAATACATGCAAAAAGTCCCGTAAAAGTCAGTCCCGAAAGAATGATCCTCGTAAACGACATGGCAGCGGCCAACTTCCATCCCAGTATATATATGGCTATCATCACGGGAATATTGGCAAATCCCGGTTTTATTCCCGGCACAGAAAAAAGCGGCGGAAGAAGGCTTTCCACATATCCTATTATAAACATAACCGCTGTAAACATTCCCGCCAAAGCTATGTTTTTCGTTCTGTTCTTCTGCATACCGGCCTCCTACTGTACTTCTATCACGATGCGGTTCGGGAGACAGACTATGGTCTCACCCTTATGGGAAATTGCTGAATGATGCACGCATATCTGGTTAGGACAGTCCGCTTCCTCCATATATGCCTTCCCGTCTTCTATCACCAGAACGCACCTGCCGATTTTTCCGGGTATTTCAATTCTTATCTTCTCTGTATCCGCTGCACTTTCTGCCCCGTGTTCTTCTTTGTCCCCGGTCTTTACTACAGATCCGGCCACGGCATCAAATCCGGCTTCCCCATCCGTGCCGGGAGCACCGGAGAGTTCATACTCTCCAAACAATTCCCCGTCTATGGTAACACGAACTTTTTTCCCTTCTCCCGAATTTATAAACTTAAATACAAAAAGTCCTGCTGCCGCAAGCAGTAACAGGACTGTAATCAATATAATATCATTTTTTTTGAAGAGTTTGATTTTTTCCATTTGAACACCGTTCCGCAAAATCTTTTCCTGCTCACGATCATTCATTCTTCATAGCTTCGATAGCGGAGATCCTGGTAGCACGGAGTGCAGGGAAGAAACCTGATATGACACCCACCAGTATTCCGAAACCGGCTGCAAAGAACGGGAGCCAGAACGGTATGATGGACATGGGGGTTCCGCTTCCTCCGCCTTCATTATATATACCGCCTCCCATAAGTCCGGAGAATATGTCCCCTCCGTACTTATTCATGAGCCATGATACAATATAGCTTAAGCCTACTCCTATTGTACCACCGATGAAGCCTATAAGTCCAGCCTCAAACAGAAAAAGTTTTTTAACATCACTTACTTTACATCCCAGAACCTTCATAATACCTATTTCTCTGGTACGTTCATAGATGGACATGATCATGGTATTTGCTATATTGATGGCCGATATCAGCATCGCAACACCGCCTATGGCACCAAGTATCAGTTCGAGCATTTTTGCGGTCTCCTGCATAGGTGCTATATACTGCATCTGGCTCTCTGACTTTAACCCCATCTTTTCAAGTGCTTCCTGAACATCGGTAACATTGTTCATATTATCGACATTTATCATGATGTTCTGATATTTTGTGAGTTCCTCCAGAGCCTTTTTTCTGTCCTGGTTCTTAAGGGTAGCTGCATACTTGGTATATAATTCCTTGTAAAAATCTATATCTATAAATGCATAGTAATCTGCCATCGAGTATCCTGACTCGGACTGACCGATATTTTCTATATTTTCAAGGACATATGAGAACGCCCTCTTCCTCGGATTCGGTTCATAACGGTTAAACTGAAGTTCAACCTTGTCTTTCTTGAAATCGATTTCCTTCTCTACATATCTGTTGCCGTTATAATATCCGAACGAAATGTACATCTGTGATCCAAAATAGATTTTGCCTTTTGAACCCTCTTTTTTCGGATAGGTTCCGTCCTCCAAAGCCGGATAACCGAATTCTTCATAACAGTCAAGATCCATTACCATCATGTTCAGCCATGATGTATAATTCTTTTTTGCCGTAAGCTGGGCGTCGGCATACATCACCGGCGTAACACACTTAACATGCTCTATTTCACGGAGCTGCTTAATGGTATCTTCTGTCAGTTCCTGTTTTTTCTCAGTCCATTCACCGTTTTCATCCTGGTAATACGAGTTCGCGCTGACCTCTATGACCGTCATGCTTCCGTTTTCCATGACGGATGACTCGAAACTTTGGTTCATTCCGATACCTATGGAGATCATTACCACTATCGATATCGTACCGATTATAACACCGATAACCGTCAGCAGCGTTCTCGCTTTACGTCGCAAAAGATTCCTGGACCCCATTTTTATAAGGTCAATAAATCTCATTATTCATCATCCTCATCAAGTAATGCTTTCTTGTGTTTCTTTTTTACCACGATCACTATAACTACTACTGCGATAACAACTACAGAAGCGCAGATAGTGATGAATAACCAGAGGGGAAGTCCCAGGATCTTTGTACCTTCCTCGCCGTCCATGCCCTCGGGATCTGATTCCGAATCCTCATATCCGTCAGGGAAATCAGGATTATAGAATCCGTCGTCCATATCTCCATAATCGCCGTAGTCGCCGTAATCTCCGCCATCCATAACAAATGTTGAGAAATCAGCTGTTTTTATCTGTTCGTCACCGTTACTGTCTTCAAAATGTACCACGATCGTACCTGTAGCCTCACCCGGTACCAGGGGAACAATCTGCGGGTTAACATATTCCTGAGAATAACCGTTTACAGCACCGACATATGTTTTGGAACTGTTGTTGGCGAGTGCAAAATCTCCTTCTATGGTAATATATACATTTCCCAAAGTCGACTTTCCCATATTGTAGAACTCAAAACTCAGATCTACAGGCTGACCCATCATGACACCATCATAAGCATCGATAGATATATTTTCTATTTCGGGACGATAGTTCTCTATGGCACGGAGCTTTATATTGTTCTCATCAACCACTCCGCCTTTTTCCTTATCGGCCTCGCTCATGTCATCATATTCGTATTCAACCTTTATAGCGATATTGTAATCACCGGTAGCCACATCGCTTCTGGTTCTCATTCTTACAACCTGCTCCGAGGTCTCACCTGCATCGATACTGTCAATATAGAAAATATTGGAGCCGCCCACGGGAATAAATATTCCCTCAGCCTGTTCAAGTGTTATTTTGATATTCTTTGCAACCTTGGTAGCATGAGTATTCTTTATGGAATACTTAAAGTCAAATTCTCTTCCGGCTTTAAGTTCTTTCTTTAACTTCTCTATATCTTCGTCTTCACCTATCGTGTCGGGATCTATCACAGGTTCTGCCGAATACTGATTGATGATAAGTTTGGGTCTGGAAGTCTTCTGCTCTCCGGTATCGGTCTTCTTGTCATTGACAATATTCAGAATATACAAGCCTGCACTCTCAGTTCCGACTGTGCCGTCAGCATTTGTATATTCACATGAAATATTCAGTGTGTTAAATCCTGAAGGGATATCCTTTCCAACCTTAAAAGTCATGGACACACGTGTCTTCGATCCAGCTTTTACGGTTCCTACTTTCTTATAAGGCTCGGAACTTACAGGTTCAAAACCTGATGAAGAAAGACCTGTTCCTGCTGCTTTTACGTTTGTAATGTCTGAAGTTCCTTCATTTACTATATCAAAGCTTACGGTAACCTTATCCCCTGCTACGGGATATGAAGGGGACTGTGCGACATTTCCTATGCTGACTCCGTTCTTGCTGGTCTGCTCTGTAGCCGATCCTTTTACATACATGGTCATCTCAGCAGATGTCAGGGCATTTTCCTTTTCATCCTTATAGGAAGCATTCATCTTTATCTCGTAAAGACCTGCAGCAAACCCTTTCGCTATCCTTACAGGTATCTGGATATCTTTTGATTTGCCTGCTTTAATATTTCCTACTGAAATAGAATCCGTAGTATAGCCTTTAGTGATACCTGCTGATGTATCAAATCCGCTAACTACCGCGATTTTTGCATCATAAGCGTCCACCGCACCTGTATTCTTTACGGTTACATTTATGACATCCTCGGTATCGGGCTGAAGCACTTTGTAATTATCGGGAGTGGAGAGCTCCAGGACAGGTGACTCCGTCTTTACCTTCTCCTCATCGGGCTTGTTCACAGTAATATACATATTCTGAGCAAACGGTCCCTGTGCCACACCACTATTATCTTTACAGGTGATATTTGCCGAAATACTATAGAATCCGGGTGTAGCATTTTTTAACACTTTTACAGGTACATCCACAGTAGTGGTTTCACCCGCTTTGAGGGTCCCAATTTTTATATTTTCCACAGAATAGTCTGCCACTAACCCACTGTTTCCAAAATCCATTGAAAGATAAGTATTTAACGCCTGCCTTTCACCGGCATTTTTTAATTTCAACTTCAGATTGAATGAGCTACCCGGATAAACAAGTGCTTCTTCATATGAAGCTTTGTCAACAA
>JAEEKN010000081.1 GCA_016282435.1 Lachnospiraceae bacterium
GTTCTATTGCAAGGGCAAGCAAAGGCGGAGCTGTAAAGATAAAAAATGTAAATCTCGCAAATGGGAAAATACTTATCACTGTCGACACACCAAAGGATTGTACGGGATTTGTAGTGTTATACAGGGAAGATCAGTTCCCTAATGATTTATCAGATGCGAAAAGCACCAGAAAGTATATACCCTTAAAGCAGTGCCAATATGACGGCGGATTGCTGATAGACTCTAACGAACCCAGGAATTATTATTTCTCAGTCTTTGCCGAATTCAGACGGGATGGCGAGAAGGATTATTCGGTTGGGACAGATTATCTGTTCTCGAATGTTGCAAAACAGATCATTACGTATTCAGTCAATGTGGTTAAGAGGCTGATTGGCGCTAATTTGGTTGAGCTGACATTTGAGAGTGAAAACAGGAAGTTTTTACTGCCGGCGATAGATGTCATGTCTGCTGTCGGAGTTGCGCCAATGTTTAAAAACAGAGCGGCTATGTTTTATCAGATTGAAGAACAGCAATGCGACGGCAGTGTAACAATACGCATTCCGTTAGATAGAAATGTCGCCAAAGATACATTTATAAAAGCATTTCTCAGAGATGAGGCTTTGCAGGGAAAGTATCAATTAAAACTGAAGCTGAAATCTGATCTTAAAATTAACTGATTAAGGAGATATGACATGTTTAAGCAGACCTTTATTTGTCCATTTTGCTTTGATGAGAGAAAAATTTCGGATCTACAGTTTCGGTGCGTTAACAGAAGATGTAAGGATGTAGACGATATTGAGCTTACCAGGTATGAAAACGGTGATATAAGGATTCCCAAAAAAGGTAAAATGTGTTTCAGGCCGATCATGAAAATGGGCAGATTTCCTGATTCTGGAACATGCCCTGATTGCGGAAGTGTGTCACATAAGGTAGTATGCCCGTCGTGCCATAACGCATTGCCGGAATCAACAGTGCTGGGAACGGATATGATCATTTCTATCGTTGGAGCCCGTGACACCGGAAAGAGTCATTTTGTCGGTGTAATCATCAACGAGCTGATAGAGCGTATATCCGTCCGTTTTAACGGAGCAATGGAAGGCTTTGATGATACGATGCAGCGATATAAAGCAGGCCCTTACCAGAAACTGTTTGTCGATCTGCAGAAGCTTGAACTGACCAAGAGCTCGGAGCAGGATGTAAACAATGGAGCTTACAGACCGCTTATATTTACCCTTAAACTTAAAAAGAAAGCATTTTTTAAAGAAACTATAGACAGTTTCACACTGGTATTTTTTGATACAGCGGGCGAGGATCTGGAAGATTCGGATGTTATGAGCACGGTGAACAAATATATATGTAAGTCTGCAGGTATTATCTTCCTGCTTGATCCGATGCAGATTCCGGCAGTTCGAAATCAGCTTGATGAAAACACCGTATCTCGTGCTTCGTCAGTTAACTGGCATCTGACAAGCCGTTCAGATGAAATTATGACCAGGGTATCAAAAATGATCAGAGATGACAGGCATATGAAGTCTAATCAGAAAATTGACATTCCTGTCGCTGCAGTTTTTTCAAAGTTTGACGTTATAGCAAAACTCGTTCCGGAAGGCAGTACGGTATTGGACACAAGCCCTCATTGTCAGGAAAAACAATTCGACATGACTGACTGGCATAATGTTGATTCGGAGATCAGAAGTCTGCTTACAGAATGGGGCGAAGAATCATTTATGTCTCAGGTAGATGTAAACTATACCAATTATTCGTATTTTGCGGTATCAGCATTGGGACTGAACAATAATCCCGGAACAGACTTCAAGATTCAGAGACCTCACCCTCACAGGATAGAGGATCCGTTATTGTGGATATTGAAGGAAAATGGGGTAGTCAAGGCCAGCAAATGATCGGAAGGAGGTTATAAATGGCACTGCATCAGATTATATATACATCTTGTATGAGGGGTATAGATGGGGTTAATGACGGCCAGCAGATTTTCTCATATGACAGGGGATTTATCGGCAGCAAGAGTGATTCTGTTAAATCGTTGTTTACGTTTCAGATCCCGTCATTGGAACCCGGCCAGATCATGACTGAAGAATTGGCCAAAGAAATGCCATCGGCTTTTTCATACCGTTTTATTGATAATGATAAATGCGCTATCACTCTTAATACATATTTGGGCAGAGATTATATGGGAAGCGCGGGAAGATTCGGAAATCACCTGAGCCACTCAATCGTATGTGATTTTTCGGATCTTAATATCTATCCCTGCGAAGTATACGGAAGCGGTTGTCTTAGAAGCAAGATGGAGTTTGAGGAAGTCAACAATCCTAATCCTCCGGACTACCTGCCGACACCTGAACTGGAAAAGGGTTATTTTGCCGACATAGATTCAATAATTGATTTTCTTGGCGAGGATGATAATCTTGAATATTTCAAGAAAATGTTTGCCGCCATGTGCAAATTTAAGAGCGAGAGAAAGCGGCTGGTAATCTGTGACAAGCCCGAGAACATTGTAAGGTGGATTGCCGCACTTCAATATACTTTACCGTTGGATATTGCAAAAACGGTCAATTTTACAACATATGAATTTGACCCGGAGTTATCTCCGGCTCAGATATGCGGAGTTGTGCCCAGGGGAACCAGATATAATGCACAGTCATACCCTCAGTCGGGAAGACATTTTGTTTTTGATTTTTTAGACGGCAAGTATACGGATATTCCGGAAAACGACGAGCCGCTTACAGATTTTGTTGATACTTCTATGAGTTTCTCATATGACAGTCTCACCGAGTTTTTTGATTATGTTATTAATCACACCCAATACAGGGAACTTGATGAAAACTATTTTAACTGTTATCTTCTTTATTCGTTGTTCTCTGACGGCTTTTCGGATGTTTCGGCGGACCATTTTGAGAGAATCGCGGATTTTGCTGATGCATATTTATCAGATGAGGAAAAAAAGAGATTACTGTCGCTCCTGATTGAAAGCAGCGAGGTAATTAATTCTTTAGACAACGAATATGCGCTGAAGGTTTTAAGGTATCTGTTGAAATATGTCAGTGTTTTATCCGCTGAGCAGATGAACTGCGTTAAGCAGATGGCTGTAAACAGAATTATTTACTCACTGTCTGATGCAACCATATCCGAAGAAGAATTCTCCGGCCTTTATGAGGCTGTAGATGAGA
>JAEEKN010000082.1 GCA_016282435.1 Lachnospiraceae bacterium
ATGACACCGTCCGAATATCATAAACAGTACTACTTGGCGGCATAATAATACCGCCAGCTGTATACACAACTGGCGGTACAAAACTTTTAAATTTTTCACTGTCCTCTTGACGGGTAGCATACCAGTTCACCCAAACTCGTAAGTAGCGGTTATTTTTTTTAGTAACCCGTAGTTAGGTAGCTGACCGTCGTTTTGACGGACAACACCTTTTTCATTTATTAGTCTATCACATTTATAAAAAATGTCAAGTATATTTTCGAGTTTTTAAATGTATTTCGAATTTACGTATCAGGATATCTCTCCGGCTTTCTTTAATGCCAGCTTCGTGATGACCGGTCCGGTCAACTCATATATTACGGTACCGCAGAGTATGACAGTTCTGAGCTTTGGACCGTAGTCGGGAACTATGGACATGGCTGTGGTGGCCAGACCTATAGCCACACCGGCCTGGGGAATCAGAGTGAAGCCGAGGAATTTTTGAACGTTTTTATCTGCTTTGGATATTTTGGCTCCGACGAAAGAACCGAGCATTTTTCCTGCAACACGCATGATGATATATATGATACCTATCACTCCTACTGAAGGAATGATGGAGATGTCAAGAGCTGCGCCGGACAGGAAGAAGAACATCATGAAGATCGGAGGGGTCATTCTGTCAGTTTGTTCGAATACCACATCTGCAAACGAAGATGTATTGGCAAGCGTTGCTCCGAGTGCCATACATGCGAGAAGTGACGATACATTCAGCATGTCTCCGAGTCCTATGCAGACGAAAACCATCGCATATGTTATAGCGAGTCTGTTGCCACGGCCTGTGAACCATTTTACGGCAAAGCGGAAGATGATTCCGAAGATGAGGCCGATAGCCAGGGCAGCTATTATCTCAAGCAGCGGTTTTAAGATGGTCAATGCCAGACTATCACCAACGCCACCTTCTATAGTTTTTGCTATAGCTACCGAAATACCGAAACACATAAGAGCGGTGGCATCATCGAGCGCTACCACGGGCAGCAGGGTTTCAGTGACGGGTCCTTTTGCTTTATACTGCTTTACCACCATCAGGGTTGCGGCAGGAGCAGTTGCAGCGGCTATGGCACCTAGACACAGTGAGAACGGTACATCATTCCCCGCAGCTATAAGTGTAAAGTCCACTACCAGGACTGCACCCAGGGACTCCAGGCAGGCTATGATGATAGGAGCCTTGCCGACTTTTTTCAGATAGCTGAATCTGAATTCGGCACCTATGGAGAATGCTATGAATCCGAGCGCTGCTTCAGGTATGATCCCCAGGCTGTCAACGGTGCCTTTGGGTATGATGTTTAGAACATACGGGCCTACCAATAATCCTGCCAGAAGATAGCCCGTAACATTTGGCAGCTTGACCAGCTTCATCAGCTTGCTCGAAAGTAAAGTGCAGATCAGAGCTATAGCAATGTATATGAATGTATTCAGTTCCATTTTTCTATAATATCTCCTTAAACGGTATATATCAACTTATCAACTCAGTTTGGTTTTTGATATATACATACTAATTATTTTTATTTTCCGAGCCCCTCGACATACGTGATAGGAACCACAAACATGATACCGGTGTTTGGTTCTTTCAGGTTGACCATCTGTTTTACGGTTTCTCTGGCTTCTACGACCTGCTCATCCCTGATGACGAACATAGCAACATGGACAGCCTCGCGATCTTCGTCCTTCATCAGTCTGCGGAGTGTGGCGAACATAGGGATATCCTCCATGTTCATGAGCTCTTCGCCCATACCCTTACCTGAGAGGATGGTTCCACCTTTTACGCCTTCTTCGGCCAGTTTTTTCAATATATCGTCCAGAAGTTTTTCGTTCTTTAGTATTACGACCAATAGTTGCATTTCTGTACACTTCCTTTCTTGGATATTCAACATCGCATTATAGTATATAAAAAATAAAAGTCAAGCAAATTTTTTGCATTGCATTTTTTTCTCGGATGAAGTATACTAAAAAGTTGTAAAAACATTTTGGGAGCATCGAGGCATATGACATACAGAGAGCTGGCAAGGGAACTTGGAATCGGCAGTTCAAAACTGGACCGGTTGGCAGAAGAAAATGTCATAAACTTTAGAGGAGCGACACTGCTCAGTGATTTCGACGAGAAGACGGTAAAAATCATCAGACAGTGTTGTTTATTCAGCATGCTCGGAATGGATGATCCCGATACCGCAGCTATGGTAAAAGGTGAGGCGGGACTTAGAGAAACACTTAAAAAGCAGCTTGATAAGATTCTGTCGGATGAGACAAACTACACCCAGGCTGCCATAGTCATACAGAATATCAGAAGAGAATGCGAGACCATAGATGAACTTGATCCTGTGCCGTATCTTGAGCATATAAAAGAACTGAAGCATTCCGGCGGTCTTTTCTACGATGTAAATACGGGAAGGTTACAGGAAAAATCAGAGCCGGCAAAAGAAGCTCCCACTAAACCCAAAGGATTAGCAAGCTTTCTGGGCGGACTTATGAAGGGCGACGAGTCATTTTATAAGGGGAACTCGAAAGAAGAAAATCGTGGTGGAAACCCGGAACGTGAGACTGACTCGGATTATAGAAGTAATACTGATAGAAACATTGATAGAAACATAGATAGAAACACTGATAACCATACCGAACCGGGTAATAGACAGAGTATAGACGAGAAATCAGAACGAGATGCTGATTTTGATAGAAAACAGGATATAGATAGAAATTCCAGGCAAGATGATGGTTCTGACTACAGACGAAATAATGAAAAGTATTCGGATTCGGACCGTAGCCAGAACACAGAAAAAATCTCAGAACACTACACAGATTCTGATAAAAGACGGAGTACGGAAGGTGGCTCGGATCAAGATCAGGAACCAACATACAGACAGAACACGGATAGAAATACAGAGCAGAATACAGACGCAGACCCAAATCAGGGGAACACTCAGGGGTACGATGAGAAGTGGAGTCCGTATACGGACAGGGGCTTCGGGGCCTCGAACATGGGAGCCGGCAACTGGCAGGGATGGACAGCCGGTTACGGCACCTACACAAAGCCTATCGGAGCACGAGAACGTATAAACAACGGCGAGAAGACATGCCCGCATCCCTTCAGGCGCTTCGCAGCGAGAACGCTCGATACAACTCTCATAACCCTCATCGGAGGAGCGGTACTGAGACTGGGATTCAGGGTGAACGTCGGAATTTCGCTAAAAATGGTAGCTTACTGCGAGATTATATTCTGGCTGTTTGAGATGATGATAGAACCGCTGCTCATATCGACACTTGGAACTACGCCCGGTAAATGGATCATGGGAATACGTGTACGGGATATGAAGACAGGCGAAAAGCTCGATATAAAGCGTGCATACATCAGGGCACTGAAGCTGGCATGGCATGGATTCGGCTTCATGATTCCGATATTTACCGTGTTTAAGCGTGCTATGTCATTCATGAGATGCAGAATGAACGACACCATGCCTTGGGACGAAGGTATAAACGTGGAGCTTCTCGATGAAAGCCCTATGAGGATAGTACTTGTGGTACTGACCGTTATCCTGCTGAACGTAGGGGATGAAGTAGTATCAAAACAGGCTCTTATCCCTCAGAACCGTGGGGAACTCACGCAGGAACAGTTTAACCAGAATGTGGTAGAGCTTATGAAATACACGGGATATGTGGGTGACATACCCGACTTTGAACTCGACATACGGAACGGCTACGTGAAGTCGGTTACATTAAAGTACACCGACGAGCAGACCGAAGAAGACAGATATGACGAGATGTACCTGGGATTCCTGGCATTTGCGGGAGCCTCTGAAGATTCGAACGGTATAAAACTGCTGCTGACATCGGTACTCGGACAGCTCAAGTCTTACTATGCAGGATTCGAGGGCAGCTACTGCGGGGTAAACGTTGTAAATACCTCGGACAGCGGAATACGGGACGAAGGAAGTTATAACCTGCTATTTTCCATGCTGTACGGTGCTGAAGTATCGGTACCCGCTTTCAACCAGACATTTACAATGACTAAATGAAAAGAAAATATTGGGTATAGACATTAAAAAATTCAGGTTCCCGATGGGAAACCTGAATTTTTTCTTGTTATAAGTATCTTTCATTTTTATGTCATCCCTGGGTAAAGCCTTCTCAACATAAAGCTTTCTCTGGATAAAGCCTTTTTAGGCTTTCCTATTTGTGGGGAAGGCGACTGTAAGGCGTTCGGATGAGACGAATTTAGTTTCACAGATTAGCATAATCGATCATTTATTGAAGAGATCCTGCTTAATCTTCGTGGTAGAGATACCCTCGGTCCTCGGAAGGTATACGACCTCACAATATTCCTTTAAGAAATCGAATTTGCCGGTCCAGTCATCACCCATGACGAACACATCCACATGGTTGTTTACTACATCATCTATTTTCTGCTCCCAGGTATACTCAGGGAGAACTTCATCCACGTAGCGGATAGCTTCCAGGATTTTCTTCCTGTCTTCAAAGCTGTAGTAAGCCTTCTTGCCTTTGATGGCGTTGAACTCGTCAGATGACACCACAACTATCAGGTAATCACCCAGTTCCCTCGCACGGCGAAGTAAATTGATATGACCCACATGAAGAAGGTCGTAAGTTCCGTATGTAATAACTTTTTTCATATAACACCTCACATGATTCGAGTAAGTCTGCCGTACCCCGTTAGGTAAAGCATACAACTTTGTGTGAAATTATTAAAAAATGTCCGATTGATATCAAAAAAATATCGGAATTTTGCAACAATCAGTAGGATAACACAGATTTGAAAGATTTTCAAGTTTTTTTGATATTTTCTTGCATAGAAGCGGGAAATATGCTATTCTAAATGTTGTTTTGTCAAAAATGAAAATTCAGGAGGACCGGACATATGAAGACACCGTTTGTCACAAAAGAGAAGATAGAAGAGATAGTAAAGACCTACCCCACTCCTTTCCACATCTACGATGAGAAGGGCATCAGGGAAAATGCCAGAAAGCTCAAGAAGGCATTTGAGTGGAACAAGGGTTTCAAGGAGTTCTTCGCAGTAAAAGCGACACCGAACCCCTTTATCATAAATGTCTTAAAGAGTGAAGGCTGCGGTGTTGACTGTGCATCGATGCAGGAACTCCTGATAGCAGAAGCATGCGGTATGGGAGAGGGCGATATCATGTTCTCCTCGAACGAGACTCCCGCAGGCGAATTTACAAAAGCAAAATCACTTCACGGATATATAAATCTCGACGATATCACACTTGTTGACTTTCTCGACAAGGAGTGCGGCGTACCCGAGACCATATTTTGCAGGTACAACCCCGGCGGAGTATACAATGTTTCTAACGGCATCATGGACAATCCCGGAGATGCGAAGTACGGCATGACCAGAACCCAGATAGCTGAAGCCTTTAAGAAGTTAAAGGAACTCGGAGCCAAAAAGTTCGGTATCCACGCATTCCTCTGTAGCGGAGCAGTATCTAACGACTATTACCCCATGCTTGCAAAAGACCTGTTTAAGCTCGCTGTAGAACTTAAAAACGAGACCGGAGCCGATGTAAAATACATCAATCTTTCAGGTGGAGTAGGTATACCCTACAGACCCGATCAGGAAGGCTGCGATATCTTGAAAATCGGTGAGGGCGTGAGAAAGGCATACGAAGAAGTCATCGTTCCGAACGGCATGGAAGTATCCATCTTCACAGAACTCGGACGTTTTATGCTCGCTCCCTACGGACACCTGGTAGTAAAGGCCATCCACGAGAAACACACCTACAAGGAATATATCGGAGTAGATGCATGTGCTGCAAACCTTATGAGACCCGCTATGTACGGTGCATACCATCATCTGACCGTTCTGGGCAAGGAAAATGAACCCAAGGACCATACATACGACGTAGTAGGAAACCTCTGCGAGAACAACGACAAATTTGCTATAGACAGGCAGCTGCCCAAGATTGACATGGGAGATTACATCTGCATCCATGACACCGGAGCACACGGATTCTCCATGGGCTACAACTATAACGGAATGCTCCGCTCGAAGGAACTTCTCCTTCATGAGGATGGCAGCGTCGAGATGATCAGGCGTGCCGAGACCGCAAAGGACTATTTTGCAACATTTGACTTCTCAGACATCATGAAGAAAGTTTTAAAGTAAAATTTATATAGTAAAAAACACCAATAATTTTAGTACCCAAAAAATAACTTTTTTGATAGAATACTGTACAGTAGGAATTGTGTCCGATGAGGACTTGTTTTCCGCCATAAAGGCTGGGGAAACCAGTGGGGGAGTTTATGAGCGAAAAGAGAAAAGTACTGGGAATATGTCTAGCAAAACTGCAGGACAGAATAAGAACTGAATATTTGAACGCCATAAACAAGGCTGCAGCCATAGAAGGCTGGAAGATAGTGGTGTATAACAGTTTCAGGGATTTCAGGAAAAACGATCTGAGCCTTAAAGGTTCAAAGTCTATATACAAATCCATCAACTACGAGGAAGTAGACGTCATAGCGGTTTTTCCGGAAAGTATCAACAACAGCAAGGTCTCCGATTCACTGATAGAGAGGGCGAAGCTGGCCGGAAGACCCGTCATATGCATAGGACCCGAAAAAGAAGGGTGTTATTCCGTGGTACGTGAATATGAGGGGGCTTTCAGGGACATGCTGAACCATATCATAAAAGATCATGGTGCCCGTAACCTCTTCTTCGTCGGCGGTTTTAAGCTGGATGACGAGCGTACTGAGAACAGACTCAGGATTTTCAGGACTGTACTGGCTGAGAATGACATAGAGTTTAGTGAAAAACGCATATGCTACGGCGATTACAAGGATGAGATCATCGAGGAAGGGATAGACAGGCTGATGGCCGGGAACGACATTCCTGAGGCTATAGTCTGCATCGATGACAAGACAGCCATCACCGTAGGTGACAAGCTTCACGAATACGATCTAAAGAGTCCGGACAATGTCATAGTTACCGGATTCGGAGGAATACCTGCAGCTTACTATTATCATCCGAGCATCACTACATGTTCCGACGATGTGGACAAGTTTGCGGAGATAGTTCTTAAAGCGGCGAATGACGCACTCCGGGGCGTGAAGCCTTCTGTATATCACGATGTGTTTAAGACCAGGATCAGAAGGTCGTGCGGATGCGACATGCGTTCATATCTTTCTGCCGGACGAAGGGAATATGACCTGAAGGCTGCGAGAGCGTCGGGCATATATGTTCCACAGGCGGATGAAGACCCCATGAAGGAAGGCGTAAAAGAAGCGCTGGATAATGACGATACCGTATTTATTCCTAATGCGGGTAAGGACAGTGGAGTGATCCTTAAAAAAGATATTCCTGTTGTACCTGACAGCCGTACATCGGAGAACACGACATTTAAGAGTGAGACGCTGAAAGACGAGCCACTCTGTGATGAGAAGACTCTGAATGAGTTTGCTGCTTCCAATCCGAAGCTTGCGGATATGAAGATGGGAGCCTATGACGTGACCTACGGTCTCGGACGAACCATAGAGAAGCAGGAACAGGCAGAACCCGAAAAAGAACAGCGCCTGGCAAAGATTTATTCGTCAGATATATTTAAGCGTAACGATAATGCGAACGACGAACCGGATGCTGATTCACAGAAAGAAGAAGTAAAATCAGAAGTAGAAACAAAAGACAGTATAGAAACTAATGATAGTATAACAAATGCTAGTATAAATAATCGCACCGGATTTGAGGAGAAGGCTGACACACTGAAGACAGAGCAGGTACAGCAGGATCTGAGACAGAAGAATTCGGTAGATGCGGCACTGGCCGCTAAACGTGCCATGGAAGTGGCGGAGGACAAGAGATGTGCTTCGGGACACAGTGAGGAGCGCTTCCGTTCCGGTAACCACGTGGCATACATATACAAAGAACTGGACGAGATAGAAAGACGTGAGGATTCACTCCTGGCATGGCTGGACAAGATGCTGGAGTTCTCGGAACTCGAAGATATACTGAACGAGATTTCAAAGCGTCTGTCCACGGGATCGGTATTATATCTGTATTCCGAACTGCTCGAATCGAGCTTTGATGTGGAGTCTTTTGAAAAGAAATATTTGAAGGGCAGCTCCGAAGAGATAAAGAACAACCTGAAGAACCAGAAGGTGACCAGGATCGCGGCAGCCATAGACAATATGGGGAGACCCGAAGAACTTGGCGTAAAAGATATCGTTGCTTCCTTTACGGAAGAAAACTGTGACGGCAGGATGCTGGTTCTGAATCCGGTATTCATCGGTGATTTTGTCTGCGGTTTTTATGCGGTAAAGACTTCGGTCATAAGCAATATCAGAAGCACTACGAAGCTGCTGAACACAGGACTTAACCTGATATTCAGATTCCTGGCGAACCAGAACAGGCAGCGCCGGATGCTTTACAATATTGAGAATTCCTCATATGTGAGCTCCATGACCGGGCTTCCGAACCTGAAGGGTTCAACCAGATGGTTTGAGAACTTTACGGCTGAGAAAGAGAACCACAACAAAAAGCTTTCCATCAGCGTATTTACGATGCCGAGATATACGTATATTTACGAGAATTACGGCTTGAACGAAGTAGAAGATGCGGTTCACATAGTAGTGGATAAGCTTCGCGAGTCCTGCAGGAAGACGAGCTTCATGGGACAGTTCGCGGAAGGCGAGTACATCATCATCGATACCGAAGAAAAGGGATCAGGTGAAGAACAGTCCTCATATGCCGAAGAGTTGTTTGAAGTGTTCAACAAGAACATGGAGGACTTTAACAGGAACAGTACCAAGGAGTATTTCTTGGAAGTAAACTTCGGAACAGCAACCCTCGAAGAAGGATGGGACAGTACGCTTGAGAACATCGTACGTATGGCGATGAGTGATATGTACTTGAGACGCCTGCGCCAGGGCAAGGGCACTCCGGTAGTGAGGGATAAGACCTTTGAACGTGAGTACTTTACGACATTTGAACTACTCGTAGACCGCAATCTCTTCAGGTACCATTTCCAGCCCATCGTGGATGCTGAGACAGGTCAGATATACGCCTATGAGGCACTCATGAGAACGGGCGGCGGTATATCGATGTCCCCTCTTGATGTACTCGAGATAGCAAAGAACGCTAACAGGTTGTACGACATAGAAAAGGCTACGGTTTTCAACGTCCTTCAGTTCTATGTGGATAATCTCGAGAAGTTTGGGGACAGAAAGATATTTATAAATACCATACCGGGGTATTACTTAAAAGAAGCCGACAAGGAAGAGGTTATGGCCCGGTTCGGTGATTACCTCGACCAGGTGGTATTTGAGGTTACAGAAGGAAATACGGTAACGGATGAAGAACTTGAGAGGCTTCGCGAGGCTTCACCTACGGGCAAAAAGCCGAGTGTTGCTGTAGATGATTACGGAACAGGTCATTCGAATATCGTGAACCTCCTAAGGTATGCACCTCAGATAATAAAGATTGACCATTACCTCATCAGCAACATTCAGGATGATTCGAACAAGCAGATGTTTGTGAAGAATACCATAGAGTTTGCCGAGGCAAACGGTATGAAAGTACTCGCGGAAGGCGTAGAGAGCTTCGAAGAGATGAAGACGGTTATCGAGTACGGCGTGGATTATATCCAGGGTTACTACACGGCACGTCCTTCACCCGAGATCATGCAGCAGATACCTCACAACATCAAGAACGAGATTCTTGATGAGAGCATAAAGGCATCGAGATACGACAGTGATAACATGACGTATAATGCGAAGGCCGGCGAGACTGTAAACCTTCTGGAGATAGCGCTTAAGAAGTACACTTCGGTATACGTACTCGGAGGCAAGGTGAAGCTCGTGGGCGAGCCGGATAACGTGATCGACATGGTGATCCGTACAGCCGATGATAAGAAGACCGAGCTTATTTTTGAGAATGTAAACCTTAGAGGCGTCCTGGAGACCACGGTCCAGCTGGGCAGGAATTCGGAGACGGCGCTCAATATATCAGGCCAGTGTACACTGAACAAAGACGGTATCAACGTACCTGCGGGATCTAGACTTACGGTGAGCGGTGACGGAAACCTCTCCATCATCACGAGCAGGAACTTAAGTGTTGGTATCGGTTCGAACTGTAACGAACCGTACGGAGATATCTCGTTTGATATGACTGGTACCATCAAGATAGTGGCAAACGGTGACAAAGCCGCGGGTATCGGAGGCGGAAGAGCCGACGGTTCACGAATCAGGCTCATCAACGGTAACTTTGATATCAGTGCCAAGGCTATACATGCGGTGGCTATCGGAAGTGATGTCGGCGATACAGACATATATATAGGAAGAACTGTTCGCTGTAAGCTGAAGAGCGACGGTAACGATTCGATATCCCTGGGCTCTATCAGCGGCAGGTCCGAGATAGTCTGCAGGGGTAAGCTGGATATCACCGGAGACGGTGAGAAGACCGTAGGCATAGGTTCTATCACGGGATCTACGAAGCTGAATCTGCTGAGCAACGATATCAATATCGTAGTTCATGCATACTGCGGTATCAGTGTGGGATCCCTGACGGGAGGCGCGGACATAAAGCTCGAGGATGTGAAGCTCGATATCTACTCAGAAGGAACCCAGATAAACGGAATCGGAAGCGGCGAGGACGTAGCGGATGCCGAGTTTATAGGTTCGGATGTCAGCGTGGAGATACTTGCCGGCATACCGAGGACTTTCGGAGTTCAGAAGGGCCGCATGATCCTGCATTACGGAAGCTTAAAGAGCCTGCATGATCTCGATGTTATCATGCTTGACGAACAGGGCACGAGGATCATTCCGAAGAGGCTAGACACCGGAGTCTTATTTGAAAAATAATTACAGTAAATATGTGAAAAAAATGTTACAAAAAAATGTTTAAAAACCTTGATATTTTTGTAGACAAAGTATATAATTATATAGAATGATTTAATACATGGAGGAACATTATGGCTAGTATTTTTGATTCAAGAAGCAACACAGGCAATAACAACCAGCAGCTCGCTGAGCAGGTAGTATCAGGTATTTCAGAGACAGTATCCCGTGCTATACAGGATGCTCTGACACCCGTTTTCACAGTATTCGCGGCAAACGTTAAGAAGTCACTTGAAGTTTCGAAGGATCTTCAGGCAGACGCTATCGGAAGACTTACCCAGGCATTTATGGACAGGCTCGAAGAGGCTACCCAGGGTACATTCCAGGATCTGTCGCGTTCAGCAGTAGAAGGCGCCAGAATGCAGAAGGAAAGCGCAGAAGCAGTTAAGACGCTGGTAGACAGTTTCTCCGGAACACTCGATGAGATGAAAGAAATCTCTGCAGCACAGAAGGCTATACTCGAAGATATGAGAACAGCAAACGAAGATCTTCGTTCATGCATCTCTATCGCATCGACAGATATGCAGAAGGCTATCAAGGATGCTTCCGAAGGCATGAAGAATGTTACTGTTGGTATCTCGGACGGTATGAACTCACTGACCACCGACACCATCAACAGCTTAAAGAACGTATATGACGATATTTCAAAGAGCTTGAAGAACATCTCAGAGACTCAGGCTGCAAACCTTCAGGACTTAGGAACAGTTCTGAATCGTTTAGGCGACCACCTCGCAGAAGAGAAGAGCATCCTCGAAGGACATCAGTCAAGCTGGGCTCAGAACTATGTAAAGGCAGACGAGGAAGTAAACAAGAACTCGGAAGAACTCCTGGCTCAGATGACCAAGTACACAAAGTCCATGACCAGCTACACCGTAGCCCTGAACGAAGTATCTGCAGACATGAAGGTAAACCTTCCTTCGTTCGAAGAGATGATGGCAAAGACCATCAACGACATCTTTGCACTCCTCGACAAGCAGCTCGCAGATGTAGCTACCACACTTGGCAAGACCACGGAAGAGATCAACGAGGCTGCAGCAAGGTTGCCTAAGGCACTGAGAGGTCTCACCTGAGATACTGATGACCGGAAGTAGTGACAGAGATACAGGCTTCCCCTTGAGGGGAAGCTGTCAGCGAAGCTGACTGATGAGGTGAAACCTACAAGAGTAAATATTTTACAGGGTGAAACCTACAATCAAAGTAAATTTAAAAAGGTGAGTGCTAATGGATTATAAAATGTATCAACCTACGGTGCTCGGCGCAGCAGCACAGGAAATAGAGAAGATGCGTGAAGACCGCATCAAGCGTAAAGCTGAAGAAGCGGCTGCCG
>JAEEKN010000083.1 GCA_016282435.1 Lachnospiraceae bacterium
ATCGAACTTGATATTCTTGGCCGGCATACTTACAAAATAATCAAGGTTTGAACGTCCTGTTCCGAAATCATCCAGTGAAAAAGTGATCCCCATATTGATAAGTTTCTCGATATTCAGCATGAGCAGATGCTTCAGCTCATTATCCGCCGTTTCGGTGATCTCAAGATTGATATTTGAAGGCTCAATTCCAAAAGCCTCTATCTGGCTTTTTATGAAACCTGCCGGATTCTCGCGGTCGAACTGAGCTACCGAAACATTTGTCTCGATGTTTTCAATTCCACGCTTCTGCAATTCTCCCGTTGCCAGGAATTCACAGACCTTGGTAAATATCCTCATTCCCAGCTGGATTATCTGCCCGTTTTCCTCAGTTATCGGGATAAACTCGCCCGGGGATACCATCTTACCGTCTTCATTTATAATCCTGACAAGTGCTTCCGCAGATGTAAACCTTCCCTCTTTCACATTGTAGATAGGCTGATAGTAAACCAGGACCCTGTCATCTCTTAACGCATTTTCTACGAGATTATAGATTTCACTTCTGCGTCTCATTTTGTCCACGAGTTCCTCGTCACAGACAACCATGTCTTCAGCCAGGTCCTCGTAATAATGTATGAAATTAAACACTTCTTCGGTTCCCGATAACAGCCTGCTGTCAGGGAAGAAGATAAATTTCGCTTCAACCGGAATATCCGTAATACTACTGAGACGTTCTTTTATCTCTGTCAGCTTGTTCTTAGCTTTCTCCTCTGAATCATAAACAATGCTGAACATATCATCGCTAATCCTGAAAACCGGTTCATCACCCAGTTCAAGAAACGTTCTCGCCAGGCTGAGCACAGCGTTCTGCTTTAACCCTAAGTCCGCGGAGGGAACCAGATATTTTATCCTGATCGTATAAAACGAGAATATTTTCTTATAATTATATTTATCATGCAGATACAGTGAAAAAGCATTCCGCGTAAACACTCCGCTAGCACGATCGATATGTTCATTCGGATTCTCAAGCTGTGAATAAAGCACTATCATACCGACAGCTGCCGCAAACCCGACGAGCAGGGTTTCCTTGGAAAAGAACTGGATTATCGCAGCTATGAGCCACAGGCCCTGCCAGGTAAACAGTGCAATATGCCTTCTGTGGGAAATATCTTTTTTGTGCTTCATCGATATATATAACGTGAATGAAATATAAAAGATCGATAAAGCATAAGTGCACAGAGCCGCCGGACCGTATGAATATACTGTACGACCATCCATGTAGTACTCGAGAGGCAAAATGATTATCAGGAGCTCACCGATAACATACAGTATAAGAGCCAGAGTCCTTATTATATTGTTTTTGAACTGAACCGCTATATCCAGACACGCATACAGGAAACCGCAATAACCCTGGGTCACCAGCAACATGATATAGATCTTGCATACTGCAGTGGTGATTATTGGCGAAAATCCTTCGTAAACAGCCATATGAATGACCACTATCGACGCAATATCAAATACCAGGCACACCATGCATATTATAAAAGCGGCGATAAACAAAAGCCGGTTCTTTATTTTCAGCTTTCTGTCACGTTCGATAAGAACCAGAAAGATTATAAGCATAACAAGCCCACATATCTGTAGCTCAATATTCATTTATAACCCTCCTTAATCAAAAAATTTCTCACTGATATCCCATTCTGCTTTGTTATTCAGATATACTTCGGTATATACCGCATCCCATGTGGAGTGTGCAGACGTGACATTAAATCCGTAAAGAAATGTCTCCCTCATATAGGAAAAATCATCGGCGGTAAAATTGATCTTGTACTCGCCTGTCGCAAGATGAGTGGCATTCGAATACTTGGCCATAAAGTATCCGGTTTTTTTCTCTTCATTCTCGATATAATCAAAAGAAACCACAAATACGGACATCTGCTTGGAAAAATCCTTTTTTACAAGCGTATATACCGCATATGCCTTAAAACTGTCCTTTATATACGAAAACTCTGCTTCATCGCACTCAGATATCGCTTTCTGTATGGCATTCTTCTTCAGGGACTCAAGATCCTCTTCCCCAACTTCGGTAATATCGGAAACATATTCATCGAGCCCCGAAACCGTAAATTCCTTTTCAGTAGCGGTAAGAACATACTTTGTATTTTTATTCTCAGCCGTATCCTTACTGTACTTTACGATTATCTTATCTCCGTTACTCAGCTTATCCTCAGCACTCATAGACTTATCTATAGAAGACACAGCATTTACATTTGTATCAGACGTTCTGGCTCTGCCGGCACCGCTGATGCCGCTATACTTAACCGTAAGCCTGTCAAAAGGATCTATCTCCGATACAGTTTGCTGTACTTCCTCTTGAGAACGCTTTTTAGCTTCTTTCATAGCTCCGCCGACAATCCCGAGTGTGAGACTTCCTACGATCAGCATGCTTATTATGCATATGGCTACAACTGCACCTTTTCTTCGCGAACCGACCGCATTATTCCTGCCGTTCATGTTATTCATGATATGCTTTATCTGCATATCCTGGATATCATCCCTCTCACGGTCCTTTTTCTCGCCATACTCTTCAGTCATATCAAGGACTGCGCCGCAGAATTCGCACACCGCCGTTTTATGACTGTCATCATATTTTACTCTTGCCCCACACGAGGGACATGTTACGGATTTAACATTAATAGCCATGCTCTCATCACTCCGCTTGTTAAATTTTTCTTTCCCTGAATCTTATCAGGCTGCGTCAGCTTCATCGGCAGCTCCTACATTAACACCACCGCTACTATACCTCTATACTTACCGTTTTACTGTACTTGCCTGTATAAGTTTTACCTCCCGATTTTACGTAAGCTTTTATCTTTATGTAATACTTACCCTGTTCAAGATTTTTGATAGTACAGCTTCTTTTCACACTTCCGTTCTTTGAAATTTTCTTAACTTTATGGTAATTCTTTTCTCCTGACTTTCTCATGTAGATATAGAATCCGTCGGCATAATCCGCCTTCGCTGTCGTAATCTTTACAGCATTTTTTCCGGAAGTTGGGTTTGCCGAACATTTCGGCTTTTTTACTGTTATGGCACTGTCCTCAATAGTGAGACTGTCAAGGAATACATCCCATGTTCCGTCATCAGCCGTAACTACCAGTTTAACTGTCTGCTTACCGGCAGCCGTTGATATGTTTTTGATCGTCTTGTCGGCAGAATCCGTACTGTTAAAAGTAAATATACCCTTGGTTTCGTCTCCTATCACCAGATCCACTTTAGCCTTGTTAGACCCGTCCGACACTCCCCGCAGGGTAAAATCATGAAGTCCCTTGGTTAAGTTTACGGTAACCTCCGCAGTATCGCCATTTGCATAAAGTGCCACACCGCTAAATGGTGACCACGTATTCCCGGCATACGGTCCGCTGAGAGTCATAGATTCGCATTCAAACCTGTTTCCTGTGCTTATGACTTCTTTTTCACCGTTATTACCGTCACCGTCGTTCTTGCCGCCGTCACCGCCATTTTTCACGGTATTACCAATTGTTACTTTATTCAAGTTTACTTCCGCCGAACCGTTGCTCCGATATCCCTCTATGGTAAGACAGGACTCATAGAGATTGCCCATCTGCATTCCCAGTTTTTCCCAGGCCTTAAAATGCTCGGTTACGGATATGGTGCCTTTTGTACGTTTTGAGGTACGTACACTCCAGTATTGTTTAAAGGTAGTATTTCCATCTATAGAAGGCTGATTTTCACGGACGGTCTCATAAATATCGTAAGTCCCGCCGTCCACTTCTATAGTTCCTTTGGATGTTGCTCCCGGCGGACGCCAGCTTCCCCAGCTGTCTACGATATAGTACTCCACAAGCGGATCTCTCGTCCATCCGTATACACACATATATGAATTTCCGTCAGGATGGTAGTCCACATCGTATTCTACAGTAATGTCGCCTATCTGCTGATACTTTTTCGTACAGTCAAACTTAACACCCTCACGGAACAGAGCGTTCCCGATATCCTTCCAGGAGCATTCAAACTTGCCGTCTCCTTTTATGGTCATGCTCGTATCGCCGTAGTCCTTCCACAACGAATAAGTATATTCCCCATCTCTGCCTTCTCTGCTTTCGGTAAGCACAGTCGCAGCTTTTGCCGGATTATTCCCCATATAGGGACATCCGCAGCACAACATAACTATTAAAACTGCTATGATAAGCTTCTTCATGTTAACCTCCCAACAAACAGCAAGTTATGTATGTTCACCGATCATCTTTTCCATCCAGATCATGTTGTACCAGCGTCCAAATTTATAACCACACTTGTGGAATTCTCCAACCCCGGTATATCCCATGTGTTTATGAAAGCATTCGCTGTTTTTCGTCAAATACTCATCTTCGACTTCAGGATCCGCGATACAGGCGTACAGATTGATTATTCCTATCTGCTTTAAGGCTGTTTCTAACGCATCATATAAAGCTCTTCCATAGCCTTTACCCTTTGAATCACGGTCTAAATATATAGTTACTTCACAGCAATGAGCATAAGCCGCACGGCTGTGAAACGGCCCGGCATATGCATATCCTCTGATCAGACCACCATCTTCTATGACTACATATGGATACTTCTCCAACGTTTTTATTATGCGCTTTTCAAACTCATCCAACGAAGGTGTCTCATATTCAAAAGATATCGCCGTATTTTCAACATAATATGAATATATATCCAAAAGACTGTTCGCATCCTCTTTAGTTGCTTTACGAATCTCCATAATCTCATCTCTCTTCTTCAGTAATCCTTCTCCACCACCGGTACCTGGCACTATAAACCAAGGATTTATTCATAATTATACATAAAATCGGTGCTCTAGTCAAGAATTTACAATTGTTTATAGTGCCTGGTACCAATGGTCTCAAGAAAAGTAGAAAATCGGGCAGGAGGGATTTTTCCCTCCTGCCCGACAGGTTCGAATGATTCTTAAAAACTCTACGTGATTACTTCTTAACGATCAGGTTCTGGAACAGATAATCTATGATCTCTGTTACATCCATGACTTGGTCTGTTTTACTTCGGGATCCACTATACATGGAAGCAGATTCCTGAACTCTTATTTTACTTTAATTTTCACTTTTTTCCATGCACCGTAATACTTTTCTGAACCTATCTTCACGAATGCACGTATGCGTATATAATATGTTTTTTTCTTAGAAGGTTTAAAGCTAAACGATAAACTATCTCCGTCTATAGTCTTTGATTTTTTCGTTGAGAAAGATGCTGAAGTACTATACTGAATCTGATAGCCTGATACACCTTCTTGACCTTCCCATTTAGCTGTTATTTTTTTGTTTTCAGATAAAGCAGCTGTTACAGATTTAACTTTTGCCGGAATAACGTATACCGCCTGAGAAGCTTCAATCTCACCTTCGATAGAAGTTGCATATATTACTGTTTTCCCGGGTAAAATCGCACTGACTAACCCCGACTCGGAAACTATCGCTATATTATTATCTTTCGAAGACCAAATTACATTTCTGTCAGCATCTCCCGAAACCGTTACCGATGCATCATACTGGGAAGTCGTTCCGGCAACAATTTTATTTTTACCATTTATTACAATATTCAATACTTTTCCGGTTTCTTTAGTATCTTTAGGAACTTCTGAATCTTCGGGTTGTTCTGAATCTTTAGTTCCCTCAGGTTCAATAACATATACCGGAATTTCTGTTATTTTCCCACTCGCAAGAGTTATCTTTATAGTTGCTGTTCCGGATTTTTGTTTCGCTGTTAAGTTGTAGTTATTTCCTACACTTACTACATCTGTGTTAGAGGATATCACTGAATCCACATAATCCCCTGAAGCCATTCCTGAAATTGTAAGCAAGAATTCCTCACCAACATTAAGGGTCACGGTTTCCGCATTTAACGAAATTGTCGGTTCCAATTTAGGAATCGATACACTCATTGATGCACCGCACTTTGCGCATTTCTGAACCATATATCCTTCGGTGAATACAGTAGGATCGGAAGCCAAATAATCATTCTCCCAGGTGTGACTACACTCCCCCAATGTATTGAATTTATATACACCAGATTTATATGTATTTCCATTAAAAACAACTTCAAATGAAAACTTGTATTGTGCCCCAGGTTCCAAAGTTACTCCAAAGTCCTTTGATAGATCATACCATGCACTCGGATTAGCCATATTCCAGTTACAGTTTTCAGTATATTGTGCTATCGACTTCATGTTATAGTCATACACTTCTATGCCCGCCTGAGTATAACTTCCTTTTACCCCCGCATTATATGTAGCTTTAAGTAAAGCATTATTTTGAGTCTTTGTTATCTCTATAGTCCAATTCCCATCATTTATAACGTTATAGTCACTCGAAGTAGAGGCTCCTTCCCATACGACGCCATTTACTCTAAGAACTCCCTTCAGATTAGCAAAGGCATTCTGGTGAATACGTACCGGAGAGTAAATAACATTATCTGTTATACTGCCATAAGTCCCTTTTGTTTCATTGACCATCCAGTGTTCACCGTTTTTTATTCCGGTATATATAGCTACATGTCCTGAAAACCAGAGAATATCACCAGGTTTTGCAACCGATAAATCAGTTCCTAAATTTGTTGTTAAGGGACTATTCACTATTTCAGCCCGATAGTTCCACAAATTAATGCCAAAGTGTTCATACACTCCACATACAAAGCCTGAGCAATCCATTCCGGTCGTAAAGCTATTTCCGCCCCATACATAAGGAACCTTTCCAACGTATGTCAACGCATATTCTACTATATCATTTCCATTAACATCTGCCTTAACATCCACTGTTGATAACAATAAACAGAAGGAAAATACAGAAACTAGACATATTAATATTTTTAAAGATATTTTTTTCATAGCCGGTCTCCTCGTAATCTTTTAGTAGGCGTTTGCAAAACGCCACAAGCCGCATAAATACGGCCTTTTCTTGAAAAACTATAGATAACACCTCACATATGGTATAATGACATTTTCATCATTGTTCAAAGCAGCACCTCAATATTTATCATATAGGTACAAATATAGAATACCTCTAATTCTTGAAAATGTCAATGTTTTAAATAAATTTATAATAAATTTACCATGTTTTTTGTATAGATATTAGTGAAATTAATTAATGCAAAAAATAAGACAGAGAACCGACCCCTGTCTTATCGCATTCCGGCTTCAAACTAGCATGTGTCTGCTCCCTGTCCCACGGACATCCGTTCTCACTACGTAAAATCTGTACTATTTCTTTTAATCTTTTTATCTCTGTCATATATTTTAAATCCTTCTATTGCCAGTTTTTCCACACTTCAGGCTTATACCCGATTGTCGACAGTTTTCCGTTTCTAACTACAGGTGTCTTTATTACAGTGGGATTCTCGAGTATCTTTTCAAGCTTATCTTCTTCCGAAAGATATTTAATCAGTGTTACGATATCCTGTTCTTTTCCGTCCCAAGCCACCATCTCCTCAATGCCGCCGTTCGACTGAGCAACCGAAAGAAACTCACCTTTACTCATTCCTTTTTCTTTCATATCGATAAACTGATACTTTATCCCACGTTCTTTAAAGAAGCGTTCTGCCTTCTTTGTATCATTACATTTCTTTGTTCCAAATATCTGTATATTCATAAATAACCTATTTTCCTCCAGATAATGAAATCATTACTGTTCTATGACTTTGGTAATCTCCGAAACTTCCTTTGCTATATATGTAGCTCCGGCATTCTTTAATTCATCCTCACTACCATATCCGTACAGGACCCCGATGGAATCTATGCCGGTTTCACAGGCGGCTTCTATATCATAGAAACGGTCACCTATCATGATTATATCTTTTAAATCATGTTCCGTAAGTCCTAATTTTACCATGGCTCTGCGGATAAGGATTGCCTTATTAGGGTCATGCTCGTCAAGTGCAGGCCCTATAATCCCGTCAAAGTAATCGAATATTCCATCATTCTTAGCAACTGTAACAGCCAAAGTTTCGGGCTTAGATGTGGTGATCATCAAAATGCATCCTATAGCCTTTAGTTCCTCAAGCATTTCTTTTATGCCATCATAAAGAGGAGCCTGATATACGCCTTCTTTTACATAATATTCACGATAAATCTTTATGGCCTTCTGACTGTCTTCTTCTGAAAGTCCATAAAAATCATGGAAAGAAACATATAATGGCGGGCCAATAAACTTTTTCAAAATCTCTTTTTCGGGAATCTGAATCCCAAAATAGTTTAGTGCTCTAACAGCCGCAGCCATTATCCCAAACTCAGATTGAGTGAGTGTTCCGTCAAGATCAAAAAATATATATTTATACATCCATTTTCCTCCAACACCTGCTTTTCATAAAATCACTAATCTCCGTAATATCATTATTTTCATAATACTTAACCAGTAATTTTTTGTATTCCGATACCTCCTTTTCCGGGACTACCAACAGCCCCAACCCATGCGAAATCATAAAATGATTTGCATATATAACGGCAGCTCGCTTATTTCCATCGATAAAAACCTGGGTTCTCATAATATACAAACACAACGCTACAGCTTTATCAATGTCATCGTTCTCAGACTCCACAATGGTTTTGAGGTTCTCTTTTACAGTGGTTTCGATAGGTATCGGTGGAATATAACTGCAGCCTCCTATAGTCACAGGTACTCCTCTTATCCTTCCCCCATTTGAATAAAATCCTTCGTTTATCAATTTGGCGATATGACACAAGAGATAGTAATCGCTTTCTGCAAGAATCACATCCTCATCCAAAACAAATTCCCACGCATGTTTCAGATTAAGGATTTTCTGAACGTCCCCGACTGTCATACCATTTACAGTTCCATTTTCTATAATGTCCTCCGTCTGTGGAAATGTTGTTGAAACACCTTCCAAAACAGCCTGATCATAGATACTGGTTTTCATATTTGCCCTGGCAAAGTCAAGATTAAGCAGTACCTTGGCAGGTAATTCACCGGATGTGTATCCTGCCTCAGACAGTTTTTTGTTTATCTCTCTAATTTTTTTCTTTAACTCTCTGGCTTCTCTGGCATTACGTAGTAATAACTGATACAAGTCATCGGAATAAACATCAACATATGTAGATGTCAGCCTGCTTCCAACCCTTTTTCTAATATATAAATACTTTCCACTTTGATTTTCTTTTATCTCAGGATTGCCATCATAGGGTATCAGCTTTAATCTGGCCTCTGCCTCAGCTTTATCATTTATCAGAGTTTTAATTTTTTCTATGTCGTACATATTGCGCCTCTTTTAGGGAACTTTTCTGTAAAAATTATATCAAAAAGTTCCCTAAATGTCAACATTAAATTAGGGAACTTTTCCAGCAGTCAATCATCGAATAGTTCCCTAATGGTGCCTAACACTCTAAACTCAAACACATCAAATATAATTGCTCAAATCATGTTTCTCCTTTTAAAGCAGGGACAGTCCCCATGAACGGTAGCTAGATTTAATCTCTGTCTACCCATTTAATCCTTTCCTTTGTGCTGCTTTATCAATCAAAATTCTGGCCTCATCAAATGCTTCGGAAAGATATCGGTTTGAATCCTCTTTCCCCCTCTTTTCCTCCTGTTTAATCTTCTCCCATGAAGCCTTACGTTCCTCTTCCGTTGCAAATACAACTCCGCTGAATACATGGGGATGCCTGCGTATCATCTTATCAGCCACAGTTCCAACCACATCCTCAAAAGTGAACAAGCCTTCTTCTTCCGCCAGGACCGAATGAAACATAACCTGTAGCAGTAAATCTCCAAGTTCTTCCTTTAGATTCTCAGCATTGCCTGTTTTTTCCAGGATGTTAATCCCACATACCACTTCTGCGGCTTCCTCTATACATTCCGGCTTCAAGCTTGCATGTGTCTGCTCCCTGTCCCACGGACATCCGTTCTCACTACGTAAAATCTGATCTATTTCTTTTAATCTTTTTATCTCTGTCATATATTTTAAATCCTTCTATTGCCAGTTTTTCCACACCTCAGGCTTATACCCGACTGTCGACTGTTTTCCGTTTCTAACTACCGGTGTCTTTATTACGGCGGGATTCTCAAGTATCTTTTCAAGCTTATCTTCTTCCGAAAGAAACTCTCTAATATTCCAATTCTATCACATTTTATTCAGTTTTGCCACTGTTATTTATCGCTGAAACACTTAAGGTTTATTAAATTAAATCCCGGTAGACTAAAACATCCGGTTTTCTTTAAAAAAGGATCAGTGTTTCAGTGTTCAAGATATTGTGAAATCTTGACTAGAACACCGATTTTATGTATAATTATGAGTAACTCCGAGATGGGCGATGTATGGTTTTTTAGTCCCCGGGCATCAGGGGTGTAGAGGAAGCGGCAGAAACAGTATATGTGGGGTGAATATGCAGATTACATTATCAGACGGCATGTCTTTTGATTCGGGGTTGTTGGAAAATGAAAAATGGCTTTCATTCCTTTATTACACAGAAAACAAAAGTGTAAATATGGAGCGTGTGGAAATAGTGGAACAGGTGAGCGGAAAAGAGACCTTAAGCTATGTCCTGAGAACTCTGGATATTTTGGAGGCCGATAATAGAGCCGTGAAACTGACGGATGAAGAGTATGAGACTGTAAAGACGGTGCTTCAGTGGTCAGAAGTTTCAAAAGGCGGAAGCGTTAAAGAAAGAGAAGACTGGAGACAAAAGGGTTACGCCCTTGATATCCACAATCTGGCATCTGCCGAAATCTATTGGGAAGAATGTGGCAATGGAGACAGTTTTCTTTGCTATATTCTTATAAAAACCCATGGCCTTATAGGGCAGGCTTTACGTGGGGAAGTACCCGTTTCGCAGAACGAACCGCTATTTAACCTTACAGAGAAGGTGGGGAAAGAGCGGCTTGAAATAATTCTTAGGGTTCTTAATCACTGTATTATCGGAGCTGTGAGCAGCGGGCTTTGGGAAAAGGTTAAAGATGAGGCATATGCACTTATAGGCAGGATACTTAAAGGGAACTTTACCGAGTTTGCGACAAAGGATCGTATGAGAAGGCTTGATGAGAAACTCGTGGGGGCCGATGATGAACTGGTATGCCTCTTTTCGGATAAGATATTCCCATACTACGAACTATGGTATTTTCAGGCTGCTTTTGGAGATTTTTCGACGGATCAGATAAAGTGGCTTTTAAAGAAAGTACTGGAAAAAACGGAACCGGGAGTGCAATATCTCTCGTTTAAGCCCCTGGCTGATGGACTGTACTACGATTATGAGGGCGGGAAGCATCTGAATGTATATAAGGAACGCATAATAGAGAAGTATATCAAGGATTCTTCCATAGAAAATGTGGAGCTCGTAGTAGCCAGTTTCGGGAAGGCAGTGCTGGTAGACTTCAGGTTTTCCGCAGTGTGTGAAAAGCTTATAGATTTCTGCGTAGAAGCAGAGAGATGCGGTCTGCTCACGTTTGAAAAGAGCATCACGGTGCTATATGATATGTTCGGCTTCCGCAGGGATGCGTTTGACCGGCTCAACAATGAGGATAAATATCTGGCTACCATGAATGCCAGTGAGAGCAGTACAAAAAACACGATCATAGATTATGTCGTCGGCAGCAAGGTGGTGGATGTAGGAAGCGGCGGCGGAGTACTGCTGGACCTTTTGGAAGAAAAATACCCGGATAAAAAGATAATAGGAACCGACATTTCAGATAATGTTATCATGGAACTCGAAAAGAAAAAGAGTAAAGAAGGGCATAACTGGTCGGTGCTGAGGCATAATTTTGTGGACGGACCGTTTCCTTACAGTGTGGACTCCATTGTTTTTTCTTCTATACTTCATGAAGTTTTTTCCTATACCGAAACGAAGAAAGGCAGATTCGAGATAGATACGGTAAAGCAGGCACTTAAGAATGCGTATGCTTCACTGGAAAAAGGCGGACGCATAATCATAAGGGATGGGATAAAATCTCCTGTGGATGACAGTGTGATAGAGATATCATTTGCAGACCCTTCAGGAATTGATTTCTTTAAAAACTATGTGAGAGACTTTGAGGGCTTAAAGGATATCCGTGATAAACAGATAGTGATAAACGAGAAAGAAGGGAAGGCTTTAGCCTGCACCAACTTTGCACGTGAGTTCCTTTATACATATACATGGGGACAGGAAAGTTATGCTCATGAAGTGCAGGAGCAGTTCGGATATTTTACCATAGACGAATATAGGGATTTCTTTAAAAGTATGGGTGCGAAGATCATCAGATGCGACTCTTTTTTGGAGCCCGGATATGTGGAGCATCTTTCGCCGAAAGTAAAGCTTTCCGTAGACAGGTTCCCTGACTCAAATTGTATAGTGGTGGTGGAGAAGGATTACTAAAGAAGAAAGATGATCGGTGAACATCCTAGCGTCAGAAACCACATGACTGCGGTGTCTGACACTAGGAACTTTCATTCTATCTTTTTCAACCACTCCGTTATCTCAGTGCGGGCATTGGGTATATCGTCACAATAAATACTCAGACCCTCTACTACTTCCGCCCCCTTGGCCATTTTCTTAATATCTGATGTACTGGAAGCGAACCCGAATGAACCTTGTGTCGCAAGAAGGTATATTGTCTTTCCCGTAAAATCATTTGCCTCAAGGAACGTGGCCACGGGCATAGGTACAGTACCCCACCAGATGGGATATACGAGAATTATCTTGTTATGCCCGGATATATCTATGTCTTCTATCGCCGGTCTTGCATCTTCCTTTAACTCCCTGCTGCCAACTGATACCGTATCCATATAAGAAGAAGGATATTTCTCTCCCGTAAGCGTGATGGGTATCACCTCGGAACCTATAGCATCCTGTATCATAAAAGCCATAAGTTGTGTGTTTCCCATAAGTACGCCGTCAGCCTTCATAAGAGATGCTCCGGACACCGCATCTACATCAGGCTCAAAGTCCGTATTTCCTACCCTGGTAAAATATACTACCAAAGGGATTTCTTCGGTCATCTCTACCTTTTCACCACGGACTTTTTCGTCAAATGCCACCTCAACTTTCCTTAAATGCCGGTTAAGATAAGGCACAAGCGCCAGCCCTATGGCCAGTCCCGCTATCGCTAGCAAAGTGATCAGTACGACTGCTCTTTTCTTAGCCTTAGCCTTAAAATAGAAATGCATGCCGCCATGAACTATGGAAAGAGTTAATAACGCAGTAGCGAGGTACCTGTGGAACAACGGCTCCATCATGAATTTAAACCAGGGAAAAAGAATACGTGACACACCCATACTGCTTATCATGAGTGTGATCGAAGTGAGAATCAGCAGTATTATCACTATATTTGCAAATATCCCCGCTTTGCCCTTTCTGCCTTTCCCGGAAGTTACAGCCCTGAACCACCAGCGCTTAATAAAAATATGGACTACCAGACTCACAAAAAACACTATGCCCAGTATCTCGTGTACAGTGTTTCCTATAAGCACGTACAACATCTGCGCAAGCAGTGCCAGATACATGATTATCTCACTAAACAGGTTTAGTTTTTTCTTCATAAAATCAATACCTCATCGTCCCGGACCACTGGTGCCTGACACTATAAACCTTCATATTTCTTATACTTTCACAAATAAATCATCTAAAGTTATAAATCTGTCAAACGACCACTTATACTCATTGTGTGTAACACCGAATGTAGTTATCAGAACCTTATGTACAGCTTTCCTTGGTGAAATAATTTTATGGAGAAGAGACATCCTATGCCTCAAAACCATGTCATAATCTTTTGTGACAGTAAATTCCTTCCCATAGAATTTTATCTCACACATATTGACAATATTATCATTTCGGTCAATCAATAGGTCAATCTGAGTACCTTCTTCATCGTCCGCTCTTTTAGACCATGCTGACTGTCTTGTAATAACACCACGTATACCCAGAGCCTCTTTTATCTGGTTGATATGATTAAAACATACATTTTCAAATGCAAAACCACACCATGAATTGACTTGCGCTGAATTTTGGGTTTCCTGCCAAATTTCTTCCGTTAACGAATCCTGTTTGTCCACAAATTTCAAATAAAAAATACAAAAAGGATCAATAAGCTTGTAACACTCATCCCTTTTTCCCTTACCAAAAGGAACATATTTTATTATAAAGTCACTGGCAACCAGGGAATCAAGTGTCTTTGAAAGGTTCCCCCCATTTGAATGAACGGTCTTTTCTGCGATTTCTTTTCTGGTGTATCCGACGTTTTTTGTGCTTAAAAACCGTATGATATCTGTCACATATCCGGGATTGTTAAAAGTAGAGGAAAACAGCCTCTCAAATTCATTTTTCAGTACTGCATTCTTCCCAAAAAACATTCCATCTATTATCTGTGCTACGCTATGTCCACCCTTAAAATATCCCAGATAAT
>JAEEKN010000011.1 GCA_016282435.1 Lachnospiraceae bacterium
ATTCATGTTCTTGTAGCTTGCGTCGATTTCCTTTGAGTAATTCTTGAGTAGTTGAGTATCAACTTTTATATTTTCTGATGCCATTTTTTTGTCTCCTTTTGTTTTTTCTGTATTGTTAAATATATGTTTTTCTATATGAGTCGGCGATAGTTTTCACCTCATCCGGCTACTTTATTTACCCAGGTACTTCCAGATAAGGTCAGCTGCCTTGTCATCTGCCTGTGTGTAGTTCTGTGCAAAGTTGATGAGTGCTTCGCCCATCTGTCTGGTGATGAGTACGAGCTGATCGAAGTTTGCCTTGTTCTGGTTGTACTTCTTTACATATGCTGTAGCAGCATCACTGCTCCATACTGATGATATCTTCTTGATGTCCTCGTCAAGCTTCTTTACTTCTGCCTTGATCTTTGATGAGAGATCGTTGAGTTCGTTACCGGTCTTCTTCATCTTTGTTGCGTTTACCTGCTGTTTATTTGTTGCCATTTTTATATCCTCCTATTATTTATCTCGATACTTTTTGTTTTGCGGCTGCTTCCGCTCTTTCCATTTCCCTGCAGGTGCTCTCTAAGAATTCACCTATCTCGTTTAAGTCCTTTGCGTTTGACCTCAGCAGCTGTGTAGCCTGCTCGGAAAATCTCCTGAAGGCTTCTGCCGTGTTTCCCGTCCATACGGATGCCATACGCTTGTTTGATTCTTCTAACGGTCTTACCGAATTGTTTGTCAGATCCTGTGAAGCGTTCTTTAACAGTTTTGCCTGTTTTCTCACTTCGGGGATGTTCATATTAATCTTTGCCATCAGCGTAATCCTCCGAATTTCAATTTACTTGCAGCATTTGTCATGTTGCTTTCAGTCTTGTCATAGATGCCTGCCAGTTCTTTAAGTACTGTCTCATAATGTGACAGTGTCTTTATGATGTCGGCAGAACTTTTCTTGAGCTGTCCTGCGATGGCTCCGAGCTCATCGGCTCCGGCTCCTTCATTGGTTTCAAGCATCTTACGAAGCACTGCGTATGCTGATTCCGTGCTTGATGAAATGTTCTTCTTTATCGTACCTATTTCGCCCGCTGCATTCACGAGCAGCCCGGTATCGACTTTGTTTACTTCTCCAGCCATGTCTTCTCCCTTCTCAGCCGTACGCTTTTTCTACTTTGCCGATACGTGCTTTAATGTCTTCTTCGTTCTTGTCGTGATACTCACCGAGTGACCTCAGTCCCGATGCTATCTCGCTGTACTGGGCTACCATCTCGTTTAATGCTTTTAAATCTTTTTCGTAGCTCTTAAAGAACTTGTCCTTTACATCACTGCTCCATGAACTGTTGAGTCCTTCTATGACGTTCTGAAACTTGCTGATGTTGCTTCTTAAATCCGCTACGGATTTATCTACTTTCTCCGAGGCACTGCGAAGTGCCTCAGAGTCTACTGCTATCCTGTTCTGATCCAAGATTTTTCCCTCCTCTTTATACGATTACTAGCCTGCTGCCGTTTTTCACACCTGCTTTGTGGAAGCTCTCGCCATCTTCCAAAAGTCCTTCAAGCTCTACGGAACATACCGCGATATCTTTGGTGCCGTTAAACACATCATAGCCTTCAAACTCGGTGATGTTTGACATGATCTGCTTTTTTGCCGAGCCGACTTTCATTCTGTCATCTACCTGGAAATCGTATGTTTTTGCGTTTCCGGGGATTTTTACTTCTATGCCTATCTTGCCCATCTTATGTCCTTTCTGTCATGGATTTTATTCGTCCTCCCCTACCTGGGGTACCATGAACTCTACAGTCTTTCCGTTTTGAACCATGAGTGCCGATCCTGCGGGTGTCTTCTTCTCGCCTTCATTTCCGGGCAGGTCGAAATCGAAGATTCCCTGGTCATCCGACTCTCCGCCCATATGGATGCCCTTCTTTGCATCGCATATCATACGGAATGCCTGATACTGATAACAGTCGTTGTACTCTCTGCCGGATACTGACATGATGAAATGTATCTTGTGTTCAAGTCCCTTCTCAAGAACTATCTCCATGAATTCGCTCATATCCTGCTCAGGATTATATACATCCTCCATGAAATCATCCACACTGTTGATGAGAAGTACTATTCTCGGGTATCCTTCGAGTGCCTTGCTTACGGACTGTTTTGCTTCTCTGGCGTTAAATACCAGCTCATTTCTCTCGGTAAGCTCAGGTACAAGTACGGATTCCATGAATGAGAAGAGTTCTTCTGCATTTGTCATATATCCGTCAGCACCTATCTCACCTGCAAAGTCTTCAAGTTCTCTCAATGCACTGTCGAAGATGTATACTTTTGCGTCTCTCTGCTTCAGTTCCTTAGCTGCGAACTTCAGGAAGTTTGTCTTTCCGCTCTTCGGTCCGCCGCTTACTGCGAAGCTCAGAACCTTGTCTATCGGTGTGCTTACTACGCTTCCGTCAGCACAGTTTCTTCCGAGAAGAAAGAGCGAATCATCTGAATTATCCTCTAAGAATTCATCTGCCGATATCTTTTCGTATTTATTTACGAGCTTTCTCGAAGTTCCTGAATCCTTTTTATTTGCATTCGGATACTTCTCTGCGATGATGTTCCTGATGGTAAGCATGATACTGGTACCTGTGCTTCTTACAGGAAGTGCTGTCTGGAACTCGAGTGCGGAGCCTTCCTTCATGAGGCCTCGTCCGCTGGTTCTGTCATCGGGAAGTATCTCTGTACGCATTCCGATAACGTTCTCATACTCGAACCTGTCGGGCAGCTGCATACCGATACCCTTTGTGAAGCCCTGGCGTACACGTCCGCGCATATCCGAAGAGTTGCTGCAGCTGATGATCATGTAAATACCGTATCCTGCTGCTTCTCTGGAGAGCTGGATCAGAAGGTCTTCATAATCTTCATAGGTCTCGATGAATGCCGCATAGTTATCTATAGCCAAAAGTATCATCGGAAGGTCTTTTGATACTGAAAGGTAATCCTTGAATGATCCGATACCTTTTTCGGAGAGGATGTTCTTTCTTCTCTCAAGTTCTTCACGGATGAAGGTCATCATAGCTTCTATCTTGTCATCCTCGCCTTCCATACATACGGTTCCTGTATGAGGAAGTCCTGCAAATGCCGTCATCGTACGTCCGGAGAAGTCTGCTATGTAGAAGTTTACCTGATTCTCTGTATAACGTGTTGCCGCACTGTAGATGATGGTCTGGATGAGTGTGGTCTTTCCTGAACCCGATCCACCGCAGATAAAGAGATGTCCGTCTGTTACAAAATCAAGTATAGCGGTGAACTGTCTCTGGTTCTCGGGATCGTCTGCCATACCGATAGGAATAGCATAATGTTCTTCGTTTACGCCGGTTGTATCGAGATCCTCAAGATACAAGGTATTGGGAAGCGGCTGAAGCCATATCTGACGAAGCGGCTCTATCTCGTTTTCTTCAGCAAGATGTCCTGCGTATTTTACGATGGCATCGAGCTGGGTTACCTTGTTCAGGCTCTCGCTGGACTTCTTTTTCTTCTTTGCGGTCTTTTCAGCCTTGCCGGTGATGCCAACCATTCTGACAAATCCCTTGCTTCCGTCGTCGAAAGGTTCATCGGGAGTATATCCCGCACCCGACCAGCCTGACTGGAATTCTTCGAAGATTTCGTCATTTCCGACCTGCATGTATCCACGTCCTGTACCTGTGATGAATGCAGCATCGGGACGCTTCAGCATTTCGTTCGAATCCTGCTTGTCAGCTACACGGAGACAGATTCTGAAACGTGTGTTGCTCCAGATTTCGTC
>JAEEKN010000084.1 GCA_016282435.1 Lachnospiraceae bacterium
TAATCCTCATCACCACCAATACCGGTGCATTTCTGCAGACCATCATGTCAAGATGCGTTACCCTGCAGTTTAAGCCCCTGGAAACAAGTGTTATTTCAGAATATCTGATGAACCGGGAAAAGCTGCCTGATTATTTTGCAAAGCTTTGCGCCGCTTTCTCCGGAGGAAGCATAGGTCAGGCATTAAAGTTTGCCAAGAACGAAGATTTTGAGCAGATAAAGAACGAATGTCTGTATTATCTCAGAAACATTGACAGCCTGTCCATAGATGTTGTTAACGATATGGTTGAAACCTTAGGCAAAAGGAAAGCGGATGTTAAGGTATATCTTGACCTTATGCATCTGTGGTTCAGAGACATTCTGATGTTTAAGGCCACTAAGGACGCAAACCGTCTCGTTTTTTTAGATGAACTTATGGTCATCAAAAGACAGGCCTCCAAGTATGGCTTTGAAGCACTCGGAAGGATACTTGACGGTTTCTATACAGTTCAGGACAGACTGAACGCCAATGTTAACTTTGATATTGCAATACAGCTGCTTCTTTTAAAAATGAGAGAACACTAAAAGCAATTAAAGATCATAAAAACAGAGATTTTAAGAGGATATCAAAATGACTACAGTAATAGGAGTAAGATTCAGAAGGGTCGGAAAGATTTATTATTTTGACCCTATAGGACTTGAAATAGAAAAAGGGGACAATGTGATCGTAGAGACTGCCAGAGGTGTAGAATTCGGCACTGTCGTACTGGCTCCCCGTGAAGTTGAGGATTCTGTCGTGGTTCAGCCCTTAAAACCGGTCATCAGGAAGGCCACTGACGAGGACAAAGAAAAGAACCTTGCCAACCGCGAAAAAGAAAAAGAAGCTTTCAATATCTGTCTGGAAAAAATAGCCAATCGTGGATTGGAAATGAAGCTTATCGAATGCGAATACACCTTCGATAATAATAAGGTACTTTTCTATTTTACCGCAGACGGCAGGATTGACTTCAGAGAACTGGTTAAGGACCTAGCTGCGGTATTCAGGACACGTATCGAGCTGAGACAGATTGGCGTAAGAGACGAGACAAAAGCACTGGGCGGTCTTGGTATATGCGGAAGACCTCTCTGCTGTGCCACTTATCTTTCTGATTTCTGTCCTGTATCCATAAAGATGGCAAAGGAACAGAATCTATCCCTTAATCCCACAAAGATTTCCGGTACCTGCGGAAGACTTATGTGCTGCCTCAACAACGAAGAAGAAGCTTACGAATATCTTAACAGCAAGCTGCCTAACCCCGGAGACAAGGTTACCACCAAGGACGGCCTGCAGGGTGAGGTTCATAGCGTAAATGTATTAAAGCAGGTAGTAAAGGTTATCATATCAGATACAAACGGAGACCGTGAAGCTAAGGATTACCCTGCTTCCGAGCTCCTTTTCAAGGCCCGCAAGCATTATGAAAAGGCTGCTACTCCGGATGAATTAAAGGAATTAAGAGAGCTTGAAGCTCTCGAAAGAAAGGATTCCAAGAATCATCTGGATGACTAATAGGTTTTAGGAGGTTTTTTGACATGAACCTTAAAAAGAGACTTCTTGTCACCTTCCTGTTGCTGCTTATCCTGCCGCTTTTTATGTTTTTCGCACTGATTTTCATAGGAAGACGTGCATTTGGTGATACGGAAGGCCCATTTTTCCTGCTTCATCAGGAAGGCATGGTACAGGTAACATTCCTCCAGGCAGTTCTGACTTTTGTACTGATCATAGCTATGACTGACCTGATACTTGTTATCTGGCTTTACCGCAGTATAATAAGACCCCTGAACTTACTGACAGTAGCAACAAACAAGATAAAAGACGGAGATCTTGACTTCTCTCTCCCTACAGAAAGCGAAGCAACCGATGAGCTCGAACAGCTCTGTGAGGATTTCGAGGAGATGAGAATACAGCTGAAGAAACAGATAGATACACGACTACAGTATGAACAGGATACGATCGAGCTTATAAGCAACATCTCTCACGACCTGAAAACTCCTCTGACAGCTATCAAGGGATATACGGAGGGTATTCTCGACGGTGTTGCCGACACAAAGGAAAAGCAGGAGAAATATCTGAAAACCATCTATACCAAGGCCTCGGACATGACAGTACTTGTTGATGAGCTCTCCTTCTTTTCTAAAATCGATACCAACATAGTCCCATACAATTTTAAGATTTTTAATGCTGATGACTTCTTTAATGACTGTGTGGAGGAAATGTCCCTCGATACAGAAGTTAAAAATGTCACGCTGGATTATATAAGTAAACTCTCTAAAGGACAGCGAATAATAGCTGACCTTGAACAGCTCCGCAGGGTTATGAATAACCTGATCGGTAACTCCGTAAAATACATGGACAAGGAAAACGGCTCCATAGTAGTCCTGGCTGAGGATACCGGAGACAATGTCACGATCAGTGTCCAGGATAACGGAAGAGGTATCGAAGAAAAGGATATCCCTTATATTTTTGACAGGTTTTACCGGGCCGATTCATCAAGAAACTCCAAGAAAGGCGGCTCGGGATTGGGTCTTGCCATTACAAAGAAGATTATCGAGGATCATAACGGTACGATCTCGGCAAAAAGCATTCCCGGGAAGGGGACATGCATATCATTTACCCTGTTAAAGGAAGAATCAAAAAATGCTTCTCTGGAGCTTGGTGAAATCGAAGATGCCGATTTTAGGAAAAAACCATGGGTACTTTCTAAATTCTCCGGCAAACAGAAAAAGAACACCGAAACACCGATCAACGAAACTATAATTGATTATTCTGACAGCAACGATAAAATAATAAACTGATAAATTCTCTGTATTCAGATTTATATTAGACGGAAGGAATAGAAATGGATAAGGAAAGAATACTGATAATTGAGGACGAAAACGAAATAGCAGAGCTCGAAAAGGATTATCTTGAGCTTTCAGATTTTGAAGTCACCATAGCAAATACCGGAGAATCAGGACTTGAAAAGGCATTAAGCGAGGATTTCAGCCTGATGATACTTGACCTCATGCTCCCCGGGATCGACGGCTTTGATATCTGCAAAAGCATACGCGAGCATAAGGATCTTCCCATCATCATCGTCTCAGCAAAAAAAGATGATATCGACAAGATCCGAGGCTTAGGACTTGGTGCAGACGACTATATGACAAAACCCTTCAGTCCCAGCGAGCTGGTAGCACGAGTAAAGGCACATCTTGCTCGCTACGAGAGACTGGTCGGCAGTGAAAGAAAGAACAATGAAGTTATCGAAATAAGAGGATTAAGGATTGACAAAACTGCAAGACGGGTTTACGTAAACGATGAAGAAAAGCAGTTTACGACTAAAGAGTTCGATCTCCTTACATTCCTGGCTGAACATCCCAACAGAGTATTTTCCAAAGAAGAGCTGTTCAGTGAGATCTGGGATGCA
>JAEEKN010000085.1 GCA_016282435.1 Lachnospiraceae bacterium
AGTAAAGACTCGTTAGCTGCATTTACGATAGCATCCACGTCATCCTGTTTTGTTATATCTCCAAGTATCGCTTTAATCTCAACCACCCTGCTTCTCCTTTTTTCTTCATCTGCTTTACCATTTTCTGACACACACCCTGTACAGACGCTTCTCGGGCTTATAAGAATGAACATGCTGATCAGTTGCTGACAAATTGTCAGTAACTGAAAATGAAATCTCGCAAGTAAGCTCTATTTGCGATGACATTTTGGCACTGTAAAGTATCTCTACTCTATAAACTAACCTGTCATGAACCCATACTCCCGTTCCACTATCGGAAGCATCTTGACATCCATGTCATCAATCCTGACAAACGTCCCTTTCTCAATAGCCAGGATCACCTTATCAATATTTTCCTCTTCGCCCTGAATCTCCATTCTCACAGAACCATCCCATTCATTCTTTGCCCAACCTGTGCATGAGAAGTGTTCGGCAGCATTCCGTGCCCTCCATCTGAACCCGACTCCCTGTACCGAGCCATAAAATACTATGTGCTTACGAACCATCTTATCCAGACAACGACAGTCTGTATATAGTCCTCTCCAGCCCATACGCCATCAGCATGTCCTGAAAGGTCTTTCCATTTGCCATCGCCCGGTTTTTCAATCTATCCTTTATCGATATCGCACTTATCATACCAGCATCTCCAGATATTGTCTCATTACTTTACCGCATTTCATAAGCTCAGCATATTTCAGAAGACGGTTTAGGTTACGATTCCTCCTATGTAGATATGTTATTAGGATTTCCTTAGTTTCTTCTATTCCGATTTTCTCTTTATAAAAAACAATATCAACAACAGTTTTTTCCATATCATAAATTCGGAATTCATTTTTCCCTTCCTTAACCGTTATGACACCTAGTTCATATCTGTCATCCGTATAATAATGGACGTTCATTTTCGGCCATTCCGGCATAGTGGATATCTTCGCTTTTCTCTGAATAGCAATATCCACTGCATCCGGAATAAAGGATGTAAGCTGATAATAAACCGCTGCACTGAGCAGGCATATCACTCCTTTCGGTGCATAGGCCTCTGTATAGTAGAAATCAGATTCTTCACCACTATAAGCGTTATTCTCATAAAAACGCTTATTCAGTTTTATTAGTTTTCCTTCAGTAACCATCTTACTGACCTTATACTGTGAAAACCCTTTACCTTTTTGTTCTTGCATAGAGAATATTTTCTGGTCTCCAGGAATTATTGCTGTCCTTGTCATCCATATCACCTCAGAAATTTTTTTGAAATCGGCATTTTTATGTTTTACCGAATTTCAATAAAATCTTGTCTTAAAACCTTCTACTTGTCAATCAAAATATGAAATAAATAAAAAAAGCAGATGACTATCAAAATCTCCCGCTTAATCTATCGGTATCGAAGTTGTATTCCGTAATAAGCTTTTCCAATTTTGATAAACTCAGCATTTTCATTAAATCTTCAGGTGTTTTGTCATTATCGATAGCAGCAAAACCCACCCATGCATACGGCTTACTTTTTATCTCGTTTGCAACAGCACGCCGATCATGGTCATATTCCTCATAAAGCGCCCTTGCATATTCTGCCATCTCTATAATCTTATGCCTAACTTCTTCAAACTGCCAGTCATAATACTTTATAATTCGTGCTTCATTAGGAAATTCTTTAGCAAGTTTAGCAAAGTCAGCTCCCTGTATGAAAAGATCTGTCACCCGTTTGGTCGTAAAAACCCTGTTGTTAGCTATTTGATGCCGTGTAACATATGCAGGTGATTTTATCTTTATTCGGTTATGTTTTCCATCAACTACAACAAAACCTTCATCCGTCAAGTCTTCTTCGGAATCCTTATTCAGTTTCACCGCTGCTTCAAGGCACTCGTCAATGGTCCTAAGTGAAAAACTTCTCGGCTTCTTGAAATCCTCTAGTTCAAAATCAACCTCTTCTCCTGTCGCGTTTTCTCTAGCTGCAAGATAGTATAATGTCGTCTTACCATACTTTATCACAATCTGTGTCATCGGAGATACAAGTTCAAAAAGATAAGTGTATCCCTTATCGAGATCATCAAAAGATATCTTGCCATAATTATCTGCTCGTAAAATAACATCTCGATATGTTATGTCTTTATACCCTGCAACAGAAGCATTTCCTGCATCACATGTTGAGCTTGTTGCAAAAACCCACTTCCCGTTAAACCAGTATAGCTTTATGAGTGAACCATCTATCTTTTCAAGTACGCGTGCCGTTTTCCAATCAATATCAGCTGCATACTGTTCCTGTACATTGAAAAATTTATCAAACGGCCAGCATACAACCAGCTGATGCACGATATCTATAATAATGCCCCTTGCCTCACAAACAAGAGGATCTGAGAAATCAGCCTCTGTGCTATACTTAAAACAAACCAGATTCCCGGTATGGTTCGTCCTGATAAGCCGGTCATTTAGTTTCTGCTCCCAATTATCCGGATTATGCTTAATGAAATAAAGAATCCGAGAACCCATATACGTTTTCTCTTCTTCATTTTCTATAGAATCTATCTGCGACATCAATTCTTCTTCGACTTCTTCAGCAGGTATAGTTCTCCCTTTCCGAATACTCTCTTCACTTTTCTTTAATTCAGAGATCAACCACTCCTTCTGAGCCTGAAATAAAACTGCTTCATCATACGAAACCAATTCCTCAAAAAGATATGACTGATACCCGTATCTTGATGGCAGTTCATCAAGATAAACCATGTTTCCATAACTCTCTGCAGACCCTCCGACATATGAGTA
>JAEEKN010000086.1 GCA_016282435.1 Lachnospiraceae bacterium
AGAAAATAGAGTTTTCGTGGCGGACTATGGCAGGAAAGCAATCTGAAGCTATAACATATTCAGGTGACCAGACCAGTGGATATGACGGTGGATCGGAATACTATGATATAGTGCTTGAAGGATTTAAAAAGGAATACCCTGATGTAAGATATATCATATTCTGCGATAATGTATTTTCATCACTTAATTTCTGTGACTGTTTCTGCAAGGCAGGATATATGCTGCGTGATATAGATGACTCCGGTGAGGTGTTTGAGCCGAAGACTGTGGCTTCATCGTTTACAGTTAATGCCGACAGCAGGTTTGCTTATCTTTTTGGAATCGACCTCTCAAAGAATGATTTCATATGGCTGAATATAAAGAGGGACAGTAATGCAAATGTGGCAGGTGAGACGCCACTTGCATTTCTGGTGGATTATTTCTTTGTAACAGACGTGATAAATGTTAAGAACTTCTTTGAGATGATGGCTACGGAAATAGTGCCGGATCCTAAACTGGCTGATATTGTTGTATCGGATAAGATAAATGAGTCAGAACTAAAAGAAGAGGCTAAACTTATTCGCAGTTACGATTTTGAAAAGATGACTGCTCTTATGGGGTAAAGAAAAATTTATTTGATTTAATAAAGTTAATAAATTTTTTATATATTAGTTGTAAATAACGTATTTAAGTGATATTATAAAAATTGAAGATGTGGAGCATCATTTGGTTAACTAGAAAACTCTGAAAGCGTTTTCCAGGTGACTTTGACTGTTACATGCTTCTGGTAAATGTAGTTGGGAAAAATATGTAAAGGAGAAGACATATGAAGAAATTACCTAAGATGTTGCTGGTTTTATCAGTATTGGTTTTTGCTCTAAGTTTAGTTATTCCGTTTAATACTCGTGGGGTTAAGGCAGCGGATAAGTTTATGGAAAAGTATTTTCCGAACGGGATTGAGAAGATCAAGCCCAATAAGTTGACCATTGATACGAGTGATACATATTGTATCGGTGCTATCGTTAAGCAGAATGATGATATTCTGAAGATGGTCAGGGACTATGAAGCATGTGATGAATACGTAGATTTTGAAAATGAATATTACAATGATAGCTTTTTAAAATTCCATGTAGATAACGGTATCAGTTTCATGGGTACATCGATTGAGTTCGATATCTCAATTGATGGCGGGGACTGGCAGTATAATAAGAGTTGGGATAAAAAGGAACAGGACGCATACGCCGACGGTTTCTGTTATTATGAGGGTTTTGGCGGTGCTTCTGATGACAATAATGCGTATTTTTCAATAATGGATGCAGGTGTGGCTGCTGATGGAAAGCTTCTGAAGAAGACCGTTAAAAACGATCAATTTGATCTTAAAAACCATACCTTCAAGGTGAGATACCGTTACTGTGTCGAGTATGATTTGATTGACGATTATGAAGCGGGACGTCAGTATAAATTCTCAGACTGGTCCGATGCCGTAACATTTGGAAAGACCACGGATCAGAATCTTGAAATACCTGATGAGCTTCCGGCACCCGATATTTCGAATCCTAAGAGAGAACTGAACAACGAAGGAAATTGGGGTGGCTATACTTCTGTTATGACGCATTTTTCTCAGGAAGTTACCGATGCCCTGACGGCTATCTACATTAGTACCGGAGAACGCGAGCCTTTAGTTGTTATCGTTGAAGCGGCTGTTGATGATCTGACCGAGAAGAAGTTTGAAGAAGGTGGTATGGCGAATGCTGTATGGCTGAGTGATGGTCAGCGTGGTATTACATTTGATGACGAGAACACCTTCACTGAGAAGTCAAGGATCCTTATTAGATCAAAGGTACATTGCGATACATTAGGCAAGGATTCAAAATACGATTACGCAGTAGATACCGTCAAGGGTCTTAAGGTTAAGAAGGCTAAGACCACTTCACTTACACTTACATGGAATAAGGTTGCAGAAGCTGAGTTCTATGAGATTTATGACAAGGACAACAAGCTGGTAGCTACTTCAAAGACCAATAGTGTAACTATCAAGAAGCTTAAGGCTGCTACAGGTTATGATTACAAGGTACGTGCAGTAGTTGATAAGGTATTCGTAGGACAGTTCAGTGACACATTACAGTGTGCAACCCAGCCTAAGAAGACAAAGATTTCAAAGGTTGCATTATCCGGAGAAAGCTTCTCTGCAACATATAAGAAGGTAGCCGGTACAGGATACCAGATACAGGTATCAACAGACAAGAAGTTTGGTAAGAATGCTGTAGATTCAAAGATACCCGATATCAAAACTATTAAAGTAGTTACAGACGTTCCCGGAGCTGAAGCATTAAAGGGCTCAACGATCTATGTTCGTGTGAGAGCATACTTCACATATGGAGATGTTACTACATACGGTGCTTGGAGCAAGGTAAAGAGTACCACAGTAAAATAATATATGTTTTTCAGATGTAAATTGAAAATATAAACTAAAAACAGCTTTGTATCCTACAAAAATACAAAGCTGTTTAATTTTGTTTACAAGATTCATCCTTATTTCTTGTACTTATCTAAATACCCACACGTTCTTGCCAATTGAACCACATCCGTATAATTTTATGTTAGAAAAACGGATGACGGGACTTGAACCCGCATCTTGTGGATGTGTATACAGTAACATAAGTTATTAGTACAGTCAAGATATGAAATTATTTTTAGTAATGTTAATAAATTAAACCGGAGTTTGTTTTTTATATTCTCTCCACATAGAAACAAGAAATATAGTACCTCTGAAGCATAGTTCAAGACACATAACTACCCAGACTCCAACAAGCCCAAATTGATTTGCTGCAAACAAAGATGCCGGAAGTCTCACACACCACATGCTTATCAGGTTGAGCACTGTAGATATTCTGGTTTTTCCCATACCCCTGAATACACCCTCGGCAACTATGGAAGCGCCAAACATTGGCTCTGCGAATGCTTCTATCCTAAGTATCTGTGTTCCCAGTGCTCTGACTTCTTCCTCTGCGGACATGATACCTATCATCTCCGGAGCAAATATATATAAAAGTACCGCAGATAATGCCATAAACACCATTCCGATGATCACGGTCATATATGCAAAATTCTTTTCCTGTATTTTGTTCCCAGCACCTTTCATTTGTCCGACCAGTGTTACAGCCGCATGAGAGATACCGTATCCAGGCATATAGCAGAGACTCTCTGCCGTAATCGAAAATGAATTGGCCGTGATTGCTATATTTCCAAGTGGTGAAACTATCTTGGTTGAAAGCACATAGGCAAAACCCATGATCAGGGAACTAACCATAACAGGCAGAGAGATCTTGATGGCACTGATTACTTTATCACGGTCCAGAAGTCCATGTTCATCTTTCCTTAAATGCAATTTCTTTGAGAAAACAAGCACCGCGAGCAAAATACTTATTGTTCCTACAGCGTTAGCGCACAATGTACCCAGCGCAGCACCTTTTACACCCATTCCTGCTTCATAGATAAAGAAAGAGTTGAATATAACATCCAGGAAGCAGAGACCGACATTAAGTAAAGCGGGCATCTTCATGTTCCCGCTACATTCCAGCATCCCGGCACCGGTATGATTTATCTGCATCAATGGTAAAGATAGAGCAAATATCATAAAGTAATCTGTTGCATCATCCAGTATTTTTTCATCTGCACCCATCCATGCCGGTAGCTGTTTGTGTATAATCAGGGACAATCCCATAAGAATCGATGAAAATACCACTACTACAATAAAACCGGTTTTAACATATTTTCTGGCTTCCGCTTCCTCACCAGCACCTATCCTGTGTGCTAGCCCTACCGTAAATCCTGTACCGGCACTCGAACACAGTCCTGAGATGAGCCATGTTGTAGTCGAAACCACACCTATAGCCGCAGAACAGTCAGATCCCAAGCTTCCAACCATGGAGGCATCTATATATTCCATGATTATAGTTGAAATCATGGACATTATCGCCGGAAAACTAAGCATCAGAACCAATGATATCTGTTTCTTTCTGCTAAGCTCTCCGCCATTCCTCAAAAATTCCAGTTTATCCATATTGTCTCTTTATAATTTCAAAATATATTTTTATATAACAAAACAGAAGATGCGGAGCATCGTTTTGTTACCGAGGAAACGCTGAAGGCGTTTTCGAGGTGACTTTGACGCGTAAATCAAATAGAAGTATATCAAAAATTTATTTTAATGTCAAAAAATAATCTGTATAAAATATACCATATATTTGGGTAAATTTGGAGCAAAATATCTTGGATAAAAAAAGGTTGCATATACTTATAGTTTATGTTAAAATAATATTTTAAAAAATGCTTAACAAGAGGTAGCACAATGACCGAAAAGACTTATACATGCCTACCTACCGAAGGGAAATTCTTAAATAGCGTTCTTATAACCGGAGAAACAGTTTTCGGTTTGTTTTTGTATAACAACTTAATACTGAAAAATACAGACTGGAAATAAGGACTTTTACCAAATGAGTTCTATATTCTGCCTGTTTTTTAAAAAAATAATGGGAGGTTTTACTGATGAAAACAGGAAGGAAACTATTGGGGCTGCTTTTGGCAGCGATTATGTTTGTCAGCATGTTTACGGCACTTATGCCGGATGCTGGTGTAAGTGCTTCAGATGAGTTTGAAACACCTAAGATTACGCTGAAGAAGATAAACAGTGGAACAGGTGTGAAAATCACCATAAGCAAGACAAATTTAGCGGACGGATACTACATCTATATCACGAATACGGACAACGCATACTCAAAGTATATGTTGAATGACGGGAAATATGAGCGTGAGGTGGGCCGTCTTGAAAAAGACGGTACAAAAAAGCGTACATATACGATAAAGGGACTGCCAAAAGGAAAGTATACCTTTAAGGTTATGGCATATCATGCTGCTGTTTGGCAGATGCATACTAATAGCAGTTCAGAGAAAACAATTAGTATAAAGGCAGCTAAAAACAAGGATTCCAAGGAAAAGAACTATGATTTCTCAAAAGCAAGTGTTGGGGATGTTATAGAATTCG
>JAEEKN010000087.1 GCA_016282435.1 Lachnospiraceae bacterium
ATAGCGGGTCATATAGCCATAAAACGCGAGCTGCTCAAGGCAAAAAAATCAGACGATAATCAAAAGGAATACTTCAGAATTGTTAATCATACAAAGAATAACAAAAACAGATTGTTCCCATTGACCGGCATCGTGAAGGATATTCTTGGTCGACTGAAACAGTGTCACCGGAGAAACGGCCTCTAAAGCGCTTATCTGTTCCCTGCACATAACGAAAACGGTATCATCACAAACAATACTGTTTATGGTTTTTACCGTCGCAAATCGTCCAGTGGACGATTGTTTTGCGACGACCAAAGGTATCCATTTTGGAAACCATAGTTTCACTTAACAAGAAGTCACAGCCTATATTTGGTTTAAGCAATACTACCACCGACAGGTTGTTGATAACTATTTCTGTATTTCCGTCGTTTAATATGAACTTTGGAATAATAAAAACACTAGCAGACTCTGCTTCTTTTCCAAACCCGGTTACTTTTGCAGTTATATCAGCTTTTTTAGCATCAGGAAAGGCTTTTAGAAAGAATTCTTCATCCGAACACCAAACAGGTATACGTGCCCCGGAGTCATACATAAGCCTGTAAGTAGCAGTATCTGTTTCATAATCGAAAACCTGTCGGACACTACGGTTAGTCAATGGAAATATTAATGTCTGCGTCGATGATTCCATAAAAATCCCCCTCAGAGGTTCTGTAGAATTTGCTGAACTCAGGATCCTTATAGACAGCGTATTGTTTTCCAAATCAATTTCCACTAAACAGGCAAAAGGACTTATCGAAAAGATCCGGGGGCTTGCCAGTAATTTTTTCAACGCGAAAGTATCTCATGTCAGAAATCTTCCTGAATTGCAGAGAACGAATAACAAACAGGCACTATATGCTCTCGATACGATCAATGATTCCATTGCTGAAAAGAAAAAGATCAGTTTTATTAATGACTCTATGCCGATGGATAACCATACGCACTATATGCTATAATAGCAACATCTATATAATGATTTCATGAATTATTGTTTTAGAGGCTATATATGCAATTATTGAATGCTATAAAAAAAGACCTGCTTTACGGCGGCCTTACGCGTGAAGAGTATATCAGCATCAAAGGCGCTGTAAACGCGGCAGACAGGAAGAATAACATCTCCCATGCGATCGTTACATTACTGTTCTGGGTTGTTGCGTTCATCATATACGGACCGGATCAGTACAGTTCGCTTATGAGATTATTCCCATATGCTTTATTTATCTGTGTATTCTCACTGGTTTGCTCTGGGGTTCCCGCGAAAAAATACCCTGTCCTTGTGGCGCCGGTCAAGTATTTTATGGAGCTGTCCTACCTGGAAGTCGGCGTTGCCGTTCTGATCGTTTTCCAGTCAGATCCCACCAAGATCTTCTTTGGGTATGTTTTGGCTGTTCTGGTCCCTATTATATTCATTGATACGATGATAGCTTCCATCATTTTGGAGATGATCATGGTAATTACATACATGGTCATGGGCCAATTCTATTTTGAAAACACGGTTTATCAGTTGGAACTTCGTACATTGATAGTTTTCTGTTTTACCGGGATCATTTCCTCACGATTTATCAACAAAGAACGATTCGAGAGATTTCTGAATGAGGATTCTGTTGAAAAGCTGGCAGAAATTCGGGCAAAATTCAATGATGAACTGAAAAAAGAAGTCGAGGAAAAAACAAAGCACATCGAAGCCCTAAACGACAGCTTTATCCTCGGAATGGCAACCATGGTAGAAAGCCGTGATAATTCCACCGGCGGACATATCCGAAGAACAAGCGATGTTGTGCGCATTCTTACAGACACGATCAGATCAGGGGAAGCTCTTCAGATATCCGACGATTTTTGTAAAAATCTTGTTAAAGCCGCACAGATGCATGATCTCGGAAAGATTTCGGTTGATGATGATATCCTTCGTAAACCGGGGCGGTTTACGCCTGAGGAATTCGATAAAATGAAGGTCCATGCAGCGGAAGGGGCCCGTGTTGTTCATGAGATTTTAAAAGATACGGATGACACGGATTTTCGAGTGATTGCGGAAAACGTAGCTCATTACCACCATGAGCGTATGGATGGATCCGGTTATCCTGAAGGCCTTAAAGGGGAAGAAATACCGTTAGAAGCCCGTATTATGGCCATTGCCGATGTATATGATGCATTGGTAAGCAAGCGTGTTTATAAGGATAGCTATTCTTTTGACCGCGCAGATCAGATAATCCTGGAGGGTATGGGAACACAGTTTGATCCCGGCCTGAAGGTCTATTATGAAACAGCGAGGCCCAAGCTTGAAGAGTACTATTCCAATGTTCTCAAAAAAATTCCCTCATATTCCTAATCTTTTTGCAGGATGCTCCCAGCCGACTGTTGCCGAATTTCTCCTGTAACTAAAAACAATTAATTTGACTTACTAATTGTTTATTAATATGGTTTTTTCCTTTTCATGTCGATGAGGAGCATCGTAAAGGCAGTATTTCAGCTGGCGTACGGCGAATACTGGATATCGGACAATGTCTATGACCGCATGGATTTTGCGAAATACAAGGATATGTTGACCGAGCCGGTAGATACAGCGATAAGGGTACACTCTGAAGAGGATATTGAGCGGTTTCTTGAGTTTATCCACGATCACCAGAGGAGATATCCTAAATATCTGCCTTCTTATGCGCTGGAACTTCAGATTGCCATGGGGCTGCGCCGTGGAGAAGTACCGCCTTTGATGTGGTCGGATATTCAGGAAACCTGCGTGATCATCAGCCGGGAACAGCTTACTGTGAAGAAATCTGCTGATAATCCGAAGGAGTTTTTCCGGATCGTCCACCACACGAAGAATCACAAGACCAGATTTTTCCCTTTGACTACGGATGTAAAGGATATTCTGGCCCGTTTGAAGGATTGTCACGAAAGAAACGGGATCAAAACCGAGTATCTGTTCCCTGCGGACTCTGAAAACGGTGTCATAACCAACAATACTGTTTATAACTATTACCGCCGTATGTGTAATTCGCTGGGTATACCAATCCAAAAGGACATAATAAAGGGAACCCACAGCTTCCGCAGGAATGCCATCACAAAGGTTGTAAACAATTCAGGAGGGAATGTGATACTGGCTTCTCAGCTCTTCGGAAATTCGCCGAATGTGGCCATGAACCATTATTACACAAAGGCGGACGAGGAACAGGCACTTAAGGCCCTTGAATCGTAAAAAAGACGGTAACCGGATCGGTAACCAAAAGTAACCATCCGGTAACCAAAAATAACACTATTGATCTTAAAATAAAAAACCCGCAAACCCTGATAAACACTGGATTCGCGAGTCGCCTCGGAAAAGCGACAGACGGGGCGCTCGAGGTCCGGTGGACCTCGGCTTAGCGCCGACCGGAGCGGAGCGGAGACCGAAGCCGCGGAGCGGGTTC
>JAEEKN010000088.1 GCA_016282435.1 Lachnospiraceae bacterium
CAAACAAGGTCTCATATTTACTGCCTAAAGCAGGATAGAAATAATCATCAAAGTGGATACCATCCACATCGTAGTTCTCAACTATTTCCTTTACACCGTTTACTATGAGCTTCCTTACCACGGGCACCGAAGGGTTATAATACAGAGCTCCGTCATGCTCCAGTACATACCTGTCATCGGTAGTTTTCTTATTTGTCAACCATTTTCTGGCAGGATTCTTCTTAGATAGCTGGCTAACATCAGTGCCGTAGTTCCATGAAGTTGTGACTCTATATGGGTTGAGCCATGCATGTATCTCAAGGCCTCTTTCATGAGCCTCATCTACCATGATCTGTAACGGATCATAACCGGGGTTTATACCCTGCTGCCCTGACGCGTACGATGACCAGGGATAATACTCTGACTTATACATAGCATCACTAAATGGACGTACATGGACTACTACTGCATTCATCCCCAGAGCCTTTACATTATCAAACATCGTCTCGATATAACTTGTAAACTCGGCCTTGCTGCTTCCCTGCGAGTCAGCAAAATCGTAGTATGCAATCCATACAGCACGGAATTCGCTATCGTCTTCCAACGAATCCCCTATCAGTGACTGATCAATTTCAGTTTCCTCATCTGCAGCCCCATTTTCATCCGCAGATACCAGTCTGAATGATGATACATTAAACACAACGGTGATGACCACAATAGTCAATAATATCGGTAATACCCTTTTCATACTCTTCAAAAACATTTAGCTGTTCTCCTTCATTTTATTCAAAAAGATTCTCCAAACATACTTCCTTACTCACATAGTTGCTATACATATTCCTCACCAAGCCGTATGTGGTTATCAAAGTAAGCTGGATGGTGCATTTTGTCTTTGTATCTTTCATAAACGCCGCGACCTTATTCTTTAGTTGCAGGTCATAATCCTTGTCGATTTCAAATTCACTGCCGGAAAACTTTATTTCACACAGGTTTATCACTTTGTCACGGCGGTCTATCACCATGTCTATCTGAGCACCCGATTCATCTTCTGTACCTTTTATTTGCCAGGATGAAACATCCGCCTTAACGCCGGCTATTTCCAGAGTATGTTTTATCTGATTTATATGATCAAAGCATACGTGCTCGAAAGTCAGGCCGGTCCATGCGTTCTTTGCCGGATTATCTGTCATATTCGACCAATACTGTTCATCCTTTCCATAATTATTCTTTATAAACCGGAAGTAAAACAGCGTATAATAATCGCATAGACGGTATCTTCTTTCTGTTTTCTTACCTCCAAAAGCTTCATTTATACAGATAAATCCCGAGTTTTCAAGGTTAAGCAGCATTTTAGAAAGAACCCCGTTACTCGGCAGCCCTGTATTATTTACTATCTCTTCCCGTTTTAGTCCCGATCTTTTCTTACTCAGTTCCTCAACTATCCTGATATATGGCTCACTGTTAGAAAATAAAGTATGATACAGCAGACTAAACTCATTCCAAAGCTCTGATCTTTTATTAAAGAACAGTTTATCAATATTTTCATTCAAGGTTGATTCCCTGTCCAAGAGCCTTAAATAGTAAGGTATCCCGCCCATAATCATGTAGCACAGTGTAATATCATACCTTGACCAATAGATGTTTCTTGATTCCAGATATTTCTCCGTATCATGAAGGTCAAATGGCTCAAGATACAGCCTGCATGTGTGCCTGTTAAAAAGCCCACCCTTGTTCTTATCTATCTTCTCAGTCATCCATGAAGCAGCCGATCCGCATACTATAAAAACCAGATTTTTCCTGGCACTGCCCCATGAATTCCAAAACCACTCAAATGCGGGTAGAAATCCTGATTTCTGTCTGTCCATCCATGGCATTTCATCAAAGAAAACTACCTGTTTTTCTTTTTTATCACTTTCTTCCAGACAGTCTCGAAGAGCAAAAAATGCTTCCGTCCAATCCTTTATATCTGCTATCTCTTTCCCTGCGTATCGTTTTAACTCAAGTTTAAAGTTTTTTAACTGCTCTTTTGTTGACTGATCAAAAGCTCCCGTGAACTTAAAATCAAACTTTCCATTGAAATATTCATTTATGAGAAAGGTTTTACCAACTCTTCTTCTTCCGTATACTATTATCAGCTGGGCTTCGTTTTCTTCCATAGCCCTGTCCAGTCTTTTTATTTCTTTTTCGCGTCCGATTATGTTTTCCATCACAACCTCCCGAAATGATTTTTTATCTTTTTCTTATAGAATATGGCACAAAAAGATAAAAGTCAATGATTTTTTATCTTTTTCCGTGTTTTTATATCAAAAAAGATAAAAAATAATAGTCACATTATTTCTAACACAATACTTGGCTCCAAAGTTAAAAGACCTGCCCTTGTAAGAGCAGGTCTTTATTCATTATATTCTATTAATCTAAACCCTCAGATCAATCAGAACTTTACACCCTTTTCAAGAGCAAGTGTCCTGGTAGTAAGGTCACATACTGAAGCAGGTCCGTAGTACTGGATAGCACCGGGATAGGTGAAGCAGGTCTTTACAGCCCACTCTTCTCTGTTTGCCTCGAAGTACTTGAAAGGAGCACCGTCAAGCTCTACAAGAGCCTTTCTGATAACGGGCTTATCCTTACCGTTACG